>NZ_JABXGG010000029.1:0-27309 GCF_022627875.1 Herbaspirillum sp. C7C8 | reverse complement strand
TTGACCCACTCGCGCCTTGCACTTCATCCCAAACGGGACTCGCTCGCACTCACGCCTATTTATGAAATGGGTTCTAACTGAAATCAGTAGAGAGAAAGTGAGGATGCAATGAAGATCGCCAAGAATCTGTACCTTGTGTTGATGGTTACGTGGCCGCTTGCGGAGGCCTCTGCCCTTGCTACCGATGATATGGAAGCCCTGAAGCGCACATCCACCTTCGCCCTCGGCCAGGTCAGTTTCATCAGCCACATCAGCGAGAGCGAACAGCGTTATCGCCGGCTCCTGCAAGCTCCCGCCGCACTGGATCTTTTCACGCAACTGGTCGGCGACACATCCGCCACCAACGAAGCGCGGCTCTATGCCGCCTGTGCCATCCGCACCCTGGACGCCAAACGCTTCGAACAACTCACCCATACATTGCGCGCCAGCGGCGGCGATGTATCGATACTACGGTCAGACATCCTCCAGCGCGAATCCATACAAGATCAATTGCAGCGCATCGCGCAACACGGCTGCGCTGACGCGTATTGGCGATAGACATCACCCGCACCGCCAGCATCGCAATCAGATCGGCACGGACAAGAAGGAAAAGAAAAATGGCGGACTTCAAAAGAAGTCCGCCCGAAATGAAGGCCAGAAGGAGCCTATGACGAAACTGAACAGTGTTCCTTTCAATCTCGGCCTTCATGGTAGTGAGCCCTTGCGATCCATGGCAAATCGGTACCACCGATAAGCCGCATCCATACTGCAAATACTCCTCCTCACTGGGTAACGTCCCTCTCGCGTTTGGTGCATATCCGCGCCAAACCCGCTTCCCGCGCGACTTTCACGCATCATGCAGGTGCACCACGCACAAGTCTGCGCGCAATCACGGAGCGGCCTAATCATTATTACTAATATTCATCCGGCCAATTCCTAAATAGAATTTGACCCTGCTTTGACCCCGGACGACACTCAGCTACCTTCTTTCAACCAAAGTGGTGTGCCATGAATTCGATCACGCTCGATGTTTATCCCGTCCAGAAAAAAGTCGTCACCGCCGTCTCCCCGCATGCGGACTCTCCCGAAATGGATGCGCTCATCGCGGAAGTGATCGCTCGCCGCGACGAGTTCGACCAGCTCGGCCACGTCCCCCGCGATCTGGTGGCCACGATGAAGAAAGCCGGTATCTTCCGCAGCGGCACACCCCGCAAGTTCGGCGGCGAAGCACTGGCTCCCGCGGCCTTCCTGGCGATGGTCGAACGCATCTCCAAGGCCGATGGATCGGCCGGCTGGGTCGCCGCCTTCGGTTCGGCCAATACCTATCTCGCCGCACTGCCCGTCGAGACGCAACGCAAGATCTACGCAAGCGGTCCCGACCAGGTCTACGCCGGTGGACTCTATCCGCTGCAGGAAGCCAAGGCCGTCCCCGGTGGCTGGGAAATCTCCGGACGCTGGCACTTCGCCAGCGGTTGCAAGGGCGCGGACTGGATCGGCGTGGGCATCAAGGACAGCAGCAGCGCAGATGATGACGCACCCAAACCCGCCCTCATGGCCGTGATGCCGGCCGCGGAAATCGAGATCATCGACAACTGGAACGTGGTCGGCATGCAGGGCACGGGTAGCCACGATACGCGTCTGAAAGACAAGTTCATCGCCCACGAATGGACCTGCGCACGCGGTGCCGCCGGACTCATCGACGAGCCGCTGTATCGCTATCCCGCACTGGCCTACCAGGCTGAAGTGCATGCCGCCGTCAACATCGGCCTGGCCCGCGCCGCCCTGGATATCGTCACCGACATGGCCGCTGGCGCCAAGATCATGCCGGGTGCACTGCGACTGGCCGATCGTGCCTACTACAAGATCAAGCTCGGCCTGTCCGAAGCCAAATGGCGCAGCGCCCGCATGTTCTTCTACGATGCCTGCGAACAGGCATGGGAACAGATCGTGGCCGGCAACCCCGTCACCGAGGAGATCGACATGATGCTCAAACTCTCGGCCACCTACGCGGCACGCGTCTCGATGGACGTCGTCAACGACGCCTACCAGGCCGCCGGGATGGCCGCCATCCAGCGCACGCACCGCCTGCAGCGCATAGTGCGCGATGCGATGGTGGTTACGCAGCACGCCGCGCTGTCGGAACTGAATTACGAAAGCGCTGGTGCGCTTTTTGCAAAGCTGGGGATCAGGCGCTGAGTCGCCTTCCCCGCTGACGCCTTGCCTGCATCGTCACCGACGCTGCACGCGCAAGCACTCCTTGCGATTTGCCTTTGTTACTGCCGTGCCTGCCAACTCCACTGGCGCTTCACCAACTTTACAAAGAGGACCCAGCCCGTGACCCACTCCACCGTCTCGCCACACCGCCGCAATCTGCTGCTCGGCGCCGCCTCCATGCTCGCCGCAGGCGCTGCACCTGCCCTGCCAGCCCTGGCCCAGGATACCCCCGTCGTCATCGGCGTCGGTGCCGATCCCGTCTTCACGGCCTTCTTCGTGGCCGCCAACGAAAAGCTCTTTGCCAAGCATGGAGCGCCCAACGTCACCGTGCAGTCCTACACCGATGGCGGCGAAGCGCTCAATGCACTGGTGGCCAACCAGGTACAGATGGGCTGCGCCGGCGAGCCCACGCACATCGTGCGCCTGTCACGCGCGGAACTGCGCCCGCTGGCCGTTACCTACCAGTCGAAAACCTACGTCAAGCTGGTAGCGCGCAAGGCCATCGCCTCGGCCGACAAGATCAGGAAATTCGGCATCGTTGCCGGCTCGGTCTCGGAGTACGTCACCGGCCTGACCTTGAAGACCCTCAACATCGATGCCACCAAGGTCGAGATGGTGCGCTCCGGTCCGCCGGAACTGCCCGCCCTGCTGGCGCGCGGCGACATCGATGCCTACTTCGTCTGGGAACCGTGGCCTACGCTGGGCGTGCAGCAAGGCGGCCACATCCTGATGACCTCGGGGGACGTCGGCTACACCAGCACCCTGTGGCTCTCGGCCACCGCGCCCTGGCTGGCCGCCAACAAGGCAGTGGCCGGCAACATCCTCAAAGCTCTGGCCGAAGCCTCCGAGATCACCCGCAAGGACCCGCCGCGCGCGGCGCAGTCGGTGCAGGCCATCACCCGCATCCCGGTGCCGCAGACCTTGAATTCGCTCAAGGACATGGAACCCATCGTGCGCGACTTCACCGAGACCGACGTCAAGACCGCCAATGCCATCGGCGACTTCCTGCTGTCCAAACAGGCCATCAAGGCGCCGGTGGACATGAGCAAGATCTTGCAGCGCGGCTTCTACAAGGGGTAAGCCATGGGACACGGATCTGCAGTTTCCATCAAGCGTGTGGGACTTGCCATCGGCAAGAACGAGATCATGGCGGGCATCGACCTCGATATCCGCGCCGGCGAATTCATCTGCCTGCTGGGGCCCTCGGGCTGCGGCAAGTCCACGCTCCTCAATGCGATTGCGGGCTTCCAGGAGGTGGCAGGAGAGATCACCGTGGCGGGCAAGCGCGTCAGCGGTCCGGGACTGGATCGTGGCGTGGTGTTCCAGTCCTCGGAGGCGCTCTTCCCCTGGTTGTCAGTGCGCGAGAACGTCGAGTATGGCCTCAAGCTGCGCGGTATTGCCGGGCCCGAACGCCGCTCGGCGGCCGAGCGCTACGTATCGCTGGTGGGCCTGAAGCACGCCATCGACAAGTTTCCCGCCGAGCTCTCGGGCGGCATGCGCCAGCGTGCGCAGATTGCCCGGGTGCTGGTCAATGAACCATCGGTGGTGTTGATGGACGAGCCCTTCGGTGCCCTCGACGCGCAGACCCGCGAAGTGCTGCAAAGCGAGCTGGATCGCATCTGGAAAAGCACCGGCTGCACCATCGTCTTCGTCACCCACGACATCTGGGAAGCCATCCTCCTGGCCGACCGCGTGGTGACGATGACGGCCGGTCCGCGTGCCCACATCAAGACCATCGAAGAGGTCGACCTGCCGCATCCACGCGATCCGGCCGACCCCGCCTGCATGGCGCTGTATGCCCGCATCCGCGACGACATCGGCGCCGAAGTCACGCGCGTGCTGCGCGCCCAAGGTTTGATTGAAGAGGAATCCCTGCAATGACGCAGCTCACACAGACAGCCACCCCGAGCGCGCCCGCCTCGGCCATGCCATCCAGCCTGGGGCGCCGCATGAAATCGGTCCGCCCTTTCCTCATTTCCGTCATCGCCATCGTCGGTGGCCTGGTGCTGTGGCAACTGGTCTCGATGACCACCTCGCCACTGTTCCTGCCCTCGGTCCCGATGACCTGGGCCGCCGCACTGGAACTCATCGGTGACGGTACCCTGCAGCAATCCGTGCTGGCCTCTTCCGGACGCATCCTGGCCGGCTGGGGTGCCGGGGTCGCCATCGGGGTGCCGCTGGGCATCTTCATGGGCCGCTTTGATCTGGTGCGGCAGCTGCTCGATCCCTATATCGAGTTCTTCCGCTTCATTCCGCCGATTGCCTTCGTCACCCTGGCGGTGATCTGGCTGGGCCCGGGCGAGCTTTCCAAGATCGCGCTGATTTTCTACACCACTGTCTTCATCGTCACGCTCAACACCATCGCCGGTGTGCAGGCGGTGAACCCGCTGCGACTGCGTGCGGCGGCTTCGCTGGGGGCGGGACAATGGAAGATCCTCACCACCGTGATCCTGCCCTCGACCGTTCCCTTCATGGTCACCGGCGCCCGCATCGCGATGGGCAATTCCTTCCTGACCGTGGTGTCGGCCGAGATCGTGTCGGCGCGTGAAGGGCTGGGCGCCCTGATCTGGACGGCGCGCAACTTCAGCCGTACCGAATGGGTATTCGTGGGCATCATCACCCTGGGCCTGCTGGGCTACCTGTTCGACCGCGTGCTGCGCATCGCCACCCGCAATCTGCTGGCGCGCTACCTGTAAGCCCTGCGCGGCGACGCACTGGCCGCCGCCGCCAATCGTGCATGTACGCACGATTGGCTTTTTCCCTTTCACACAAGATGACAAGCGAGAAGACACCATGACCGACTTCACCCAGGAAATCCAGCAACTCAAGCGCCGCCTCGACATCCTCGACGCCGAGGCCGACATCCGCCGCGTTCAGGCGCGCTACATGTTCCTGTGCGACACGCCCTGCCCCGAACCGGTCGCCGACGACGCCGAACGCATCGGGAAGATCCTCGACCTCTATGCCGAAGATGCCATCTGGGAAGGCGTGGGCTCCTACTACGAGGGCCAGTTCGGCCAGGCCGTCGGCAAGGATGCGATCCGCAAGCACTTCCAGGCATTCTGGGGGCAGAAAAAGGATCCGGAACTGCTGTTGAACGTGCACTACCTGACCTCGGAACAGATCCACGTCCATGCCGACTGCACGCACGCCGATGGTCAGTGGGTGCACTGCCAGCCGTGGATCTTCGCCGACGGCTCGTCGTTGCTGCGTTCCAGCCGGCTCAACAACCTGTTCAAGAAAGTCGACGGAGTGTGGAAGATCGCGCGCACCCGTACCGAGAATGTGTTCGTGGCACCGCTGGCTTCCGGCTGGGCCAACAATGTGCCGACCTATTCGGTGCTGATGAAGTAACGAAGCACTGAAATCTCAAAACGATACAAATCATTCATATCATTTTGTATTGCACGCTGCTGTTCGTTGTTGATGATATGACCGGGAAGAGGCTGCTGCCTCTTCACCGTGTCGGAGAGCCATTCTCATGTCCCCTGCCCTTCCCGCCCTCGTACGCCAGTTCATCCCCACCAGCGCTGGCCCGCTGCACGTAGCCAGCATGGGCGAAGGATTGCCGGTGCTGCTGCTGCACCAAACCCCGCGTTCCTGGGACGAATTCCGCGACGTGCTGCCGCTGCTGGCGCGGCGCTACCGGCCCATCGCCATCGACACGCTTGGCTTTGGCGACTCCTGCAAGCCGCCGCCGGCTGAGCACAGCATCGAGCGCTGGGCCAGCCTCGCCTTGGAAGTGATGGACCAGCTGGGGATCGGCCAAGCGGCCGTGGCCGGCCACCATACCGGCGCCGTCACGGCCATGGAAATCGCGGCGTCGGCTCCTGAGCGGGTAGCGGCGCTGGTGCTGTCATCCTGCCCGTATAACGATGCCGCGCGGCGCAGCGCCCACGCGGGCAAACGCACCGTGGACGATGTGGAAGTCCGACCCGATGGCACTCACCTACAGGAGCTGTGGCAGCGCCGCCAGCCCTTCTATCCGGAAGGCGACACCGACCTGCTGACGCGCTTCATGGTCGACGCCCTCAAGGCCGGGACCATGGCCTCGCATGGCCATATCGTGGTCCGCAACTATCACATGGAAGATCGCATCGGCCTGGTACGCGCACCCACGCTGGTGTTGCGGGCGGGACGCGATCCGCATGCGGCGCCCTACAGCGAACGCATCGCCCAGGCCATCGCAGGCAGCCAGCTGCTGACGCTGGAGGAAGGCATGGTGCCCATGCCGGACCAGATGCCGGAACTCTTTGCAGAAGCGGTGATGGATTTCCTGCAGCGCAGTTGCTAGGGCTCAATCGCGGGTAAAGGCCCTGGCACTCAGCATCAGGCAACCTCCGCCTCGCGTCCGAACATCTCGATCAACAGGCTGCGCAGCCACTGGATGCCCGAGTCCGCCGAGAACCGTGTATGAGTGTAGAGGCTCACCGGGATGCGCGGCATGTCCAGCGGCAAGTCCAGCAGCACACACGCCTCATCGAGGTTGTGGCGCTCGGCGATGCTGCGCGGCAGGAACAGGGCCAGGTCGGTATTGCGCACGATCTGCGGTGCCACCGTGAAATGCGGCATGCGCAGCGCGAAATCGCGCTTCACGCCCGCATTGCGCAGCACGTCCTCGGCCAGTTGGTGGCCGGTAGTATTGGTGCTGGCGTAGACGTAGCGCAGCTGCAGCAGGTTCTCCATGGTCAGCGGCTGCCCTGCCAGGGCATGGGTCCTGCGCAGCATGCAGACGTAATCGTCGTAGAGCACCAGCTGGCTCTGGCAATCCTCGGGCAGCCCCGGCAGGTAGCCGAAGGCCAGATCGATGTCGCCATTGCGCATGGCCGCACCGAGGTTTTCCATGGCCATCTGCTGCACTTCAATGGAGACGTGCGGTGCGGCGTGCGCCAGTTCTTCCATCAGCATCGGCAGCACATGGCTGCAGGACATGTCCGACATCACCAGATGAAAGGTGCGCGTGGCCGTGGCCGGGTCGAAACTGGCGTGGCTGTGCAGGGCTTCATGGAGGATGCCGAGCGCGCGCGAGATCGGCTCGTGCAGGCGGATCGCGGTTTCGGTGGGCACCATGGCAGTGGTACTGCGCACGAAGAGCGGATCATCGAACATCTCGCGCAGGCGCCGCAACGCATGACTTACGGCCGGCTGGGTCAGGTGCAGGCGATCAGCGGCGGCGGTGAGGCTGCGCAGCTCCCAGATGACGATGAAGGTCTTGAGCAGGTTCAAGTCCACTGCGCCGATATTCATTTGCTTCATGCGGAACATTCCAGACAATCATTTGACCCGTCAATTGTGCAGGGTCTATTGTTCATCCCAGGACGCAGGCTTTTTCAAGCGATGCGTTCTCCCTCTCACCTGCTGATCGACATCCGCCTGACGGCGCCGCAGACGACCTTGCAGATGGCGCAAAGGATACGAAGCCTTGTGCCGGATGTCATCTCTTTTTTGGATGGACCTACCATGAAGCAAGATTTTCGCGACGCCATGGCGCGTCTCTCGGCTGCGGTCAACATCATCACCACCGATGGTCCCGCAGGACGCGCGGCCATGACGGTCTCCGCCGTCAGTTCGGTCTCCGACGACCCGGCCACGGTGCTGGTGTGCATCAACCTCAAGAGCGCGGCCCATCCCATCCTGATTGGCAACGGACGCCTGTGCATCAACATCCTGGCAGGACATCACGAAGACGTGGCGCGCATGATTGCCGGCATGACCGGGCTGGCCGCCGAGGAACGTATGGCGCAGGTAGGCTGGGAAACCGGTGACTACGGCCAGCCGGTGTTGCCCGATGCGCTGGCGGTGCTGGAGGGCGACATCGTATTGCAGCAGCAGGCGGGCACGCACAGCGTGCTGTTCGTGGAGATCCGGCATATTCGCCTGGCCGCGTCGCAAGCCGATGGGCTGGCTTATTTTGGACGGCGTTTTCACCGGATTGCGGCGGAGGTGGCGTTGGCGGCGTGAGGCGAGCGCTGCAAGCCCGCTCCGCCATGAAAAAAACCGCCCAGCAAGCTGAGCGGTTTCACCAAAATCACAATAAGACAGCAGCCCTACACCGCCAACTGCTGCATATGCCGGTTCACCGCCTCCAGCACGATGGCATCCAGGCCCTCGCCCTGCGTCTTCTCGATATGTTCCAGGAAGGCCTTGCGCATGCGCGGCTCCCAGAAGCGCTTGAGGTGCGAGGCCAGGTCGGCAATGGCCTGGTCGCGGTCCGGCATGGTGGAAAAGAAACTGCCAATCTGGTTGGCCATCTTGACCAGGTGTTCGGTGTTCATGAGTGTTCTCCTCCTGCTCCGTTCGTCAATTGTCCGTCCCTTGTCCGCGCGCCTGCGGCTCAGCGCAGGCGATGCGGTCGGGCATACACCACGTGGCCCTGCTTGCGCACGAAGCCCAGCAAGGTCACATCCGTCTCTTCGGCCAGCCGGATCGCCAGCGCCGTCGGTGCCGAGACGGCAGCGATGAAACCAATGCCGACCGTGGCCGCCTTCTGCACCATCTCGTAACTGGCGCGGCTGGTGATGATGGCCGCGCCTTGCGAGAAATCCGCCTCCTCTTCGGCCAGCGCGCCAATGAGCTTGTCCAGCGCGTTGTGACGACCGACGTCTTCGCGCACCAGCACGATGCTTCCTGACGCATCCATCCACGCGGCGGCGTGCGTGGCACCGGTGGCTTGCTGCAATTGCTGTCCGGCCTGCATCTGCTCGAAGGCCGCATGCACCTGCTCCACCGAGAACGACGCACCGCCCTGCACCGCCTGCGGATGACGTACCGCCTGCGCCAAGGTCTCGGCACCACACAGCCCGCAGCCGGTGCGACCAGTCAGGTTGCGGCGCTTTTCCTTCAACGCCACGAAACGCTCGGTGGCGATGCGCATCTGTACCTGCACGCCTTCGCAGCCCGGCACGATCTCGCACTCATACAACTCGCCCGGATCGCCCAGGATGCCTTCGGTGAGCGAAAAACCCAGCGCAAAATCTTCCAGATCGGCGGGCGTGGCCATCATCACGGCATGCGAAATGCCGTTGTATTCCAGCGCGATGGGGACCTCTTCGGCAACCACATCCTCCACCGTCTCGCGTTGTCCATCTCGCCAGCGATCCACTTGCACGCGGGCGAAGGTGGCGTAGTCGCCGGTGGTGTCGTCAATGTCGAGGCTGCTACGCTTGCTTGTGTTCATGCTGTCCTGCTTGATGCGGCTTGATGTGATTGGGTCGGTCGGGCTCGCTGCGGAAATCATCGAAGCACGAGCCCGACGAGCCCGTGCCGCTTACTTCGTCACCAGAGGCTCGTTCTGCACCTCGCCCTTGAGCAGATCCAGCTGGGTACGGTTGAAGCGCTCGTAATGCTGCTGCCATTGCGAAGGCTGCGTCACCGGCATGACCTGAACCGCCGTCACCTTGTACTCGGGGCAGTTGGTGGCCCAGTCGGAGTTGTCGGTGGTGATCACGTTGGCGCCCGATTCCGGGAAGTGGAAGGTGGTGTAGACCACGCCCGGCTGCACCTTCTCGGTCACGGTTGCACGCAGCACGGTCTGGCCTGCACGCGACTCCACGCCCACCCAGTCACCCTCGCGGATGCCACGGTCCTCGGCATCGTGCGGATGGATCTCCAGCCGGTCTTCGCTATGCCATTGCGAGTTCTCGGTGCGGCGGGTCTGCGCGCCCACGTTGTACTGCGACAGGATGCGGCCGGTAGTCAGGATCAGCGGGTAGCGCTGCGTCACCTTCTCGTCGGTGGCGAAGTATTGCGTGTTGATGAACTTGCCCTTGCCCCGGATGAAGCTGCCCACGTGCATGATGGGCGTGCCTTCCGGTGCTGCTTCGTTGCAGGGCCACTGGATGCTGCCGAGCTTTTCCAGCTTCTCGTAGCTCACGCCGTGGAAGCTGGGTGTCAGGGCGGCAATCTCGTCCATGATTTCCGAGGGGTGATTGTACGGCATCGGGTAACCCAGCGCTTCGGCCAGGGCTACCGTGACCTCCCAGTCGGACTTGCCGGCCTTGGGCGGCATCACCTTGCGCACGCGCGAGATGCGGCGTTCGGCGTTGGTGAAGGTGCCATCCTTTTCCAGGAAGGACGAACCGGGCAGGAAGACGTGCGCATACTTGGCCGTCTCATTCAAGAACAGGTCCTGCACCACGATACATTCCATGGCCTGCAGGGCGGCTGCGACGTGCTGGGTGTTGGGGTCCGATTGCACGATGTCCTCACCCTCGCAGTACAGGCCCTTGAAGCTGCCATCGAGCGCCGCATCAAACATGTTGGGAATGCGCAGGCCCGGCTCGGGATTCAAGGTCACGCCCCACGCCTGCTCGAACTGGCCGCGCACGGTGGAGTCGGAAATGTGCCGATAACCCGGCAGCTCATGCGGGAAGGAACCCATGTCGCAGGAACCCTGCACGTTGTTCTGACCCCGCAGCGGGTTCACGCCCACACCTTCGCGACCGACGTTGCCGGTGCACATGGCCAGGTTGGCGATGCCCATCACGGTGGTCGACCCTTGCGCATGTTCGGTCACGCCCAGGCCGTAATAGATCGCCGCATTGCCGCCGGTGGCGTACAGGCGGGCAGCACCACGGATGATCTCGGCGGGTACGCCGGTGATGGCGGCCATGGCTTCGGGGGAATTGTCTTCGCGCAGGACGAACTGCTTCCAGTCCTGGTACGACTGCAGGTCGCAGCGTTCCTGGATGTAGGCTTCGTTCTGCAGACCCTCCGAGAGGATCACGTGAGCCAGCGCGGTGATGATGGCGGTGTTGGTGCCAGGGCGCAGCTTGAGGTGATAGTCGGCCTGCAGGTGCGGCGACTTGACCATCTCGGTGGTACGCGGGTCGATCACGATGAGCTTGGCGCCCTGGCGCACGCGGCGCTTGATCTGCGAGGCAAACACCGGATGGCCGGCCGCCGGATTGGCGCCCATGATGAGGATCACGTCCGACTTCATCACCGATTCAAAGGTCTGCGTACCCGCCGATTCGCCCAGGGTCTGCTTGAGACCATAGCCGGTCGGCGAATGGCACACGCGCGCGCAGGTATCGACGTTGTTGTTGCCGAAGGCGGCGCGCACCAGCTTTTGCACCAGATAGGTCTCTTCATTGGTGCAGCGGGACGAGGTAATGCCGCCGATGGAATCCTTGCCATGCTTGGCCTGGATGCGGCGGAATTCGCTGGCGGCGTAGGACAGCGCTTCTTCCCACGACACTTCGCGCCAGGGGTCGTTGATGCTCTTGCGGATCATGGGGTTCAGGATGCGGTCCTTGTGGGTCGCATAGCCCCAGGCAAAACGCCCCTTGACGCAGGAGTGGCCCTGGTTGGCTTTGCCATCCTTGTACGGCACCATGCGCACCACTTCATTGCCCTTCATCTCGGCCTTGAAGGAGCAGCCCACACCGCAATAGGCGCAGGTGGTGACCTTGCTGTGCTCGGCCTGGCCCAGCATGATGACGGTCTTCTCGGTCAGTGTCGCGGTCGGGCAAGCCTCGACGCAGGCGCCGCAGGAGACGCATTCCGATTCCATGAAGGCTTCCATCTGCCCGGCCGAGACGCGCGATTCGAAACCGCGCCCGTTGATCGTCAGCGCGAACGTGCCCTGGGTTTCTTCACAGGCGCGCACGCAGCGATTGCAGACGATGCACTTGGAAGGGTCATAGGTGAAGTAGGGATTGGATTCATCCTTCTTCATCTTGGTATGGTTCTCGCCCTCGTAGCCATAGCGCACTTCGCGCAGGCCCACCACACCGGCCATGTCCTGCAGTTCGCAGTTGCCGTTGGTGGGGCAGGTCAGGCAATCCAGCGGGTGGTCGGAGATATAGAGCTCCATCACGCCACGGCGGATCTCGGCCAGCTTCGGGGTCTGCGTCTGCACCTTCATGCCTGGCTCGCAGGGCGTAGTACAGGAGGCCGGATAGCCCTTCATCTTGCGGCCATCCTTTTCGATTTCCACCAGGCACAGGCGGCAGGAGCCGAAGGGTTCCAGGCTGTCGGTGGCGCACAGTTTGGGCACATTGATGCCGGCCTCGACCGAGGCGCGCATCACCGACGTGCCGGCCGGGACCGTCACTGCCACGCCGTCGATTTCCAGCGTGACCAGGTTTTCCGAGGCACGTGCGGGGGTGCCGTAATCCGTTTCATTGAGCTGATTCATGGTGCAACTCCTTGCATTCGGTAATGGGATCAGGCCGCCTGTTCGCCGGGCGCGCCGAAGTCTTCCGGGAAATGGTTCAGGGCCGACAGCACCGGGAACGGTGTCATGCCCCCCATGGCACACAGCGAGCCGTTGACCATGGTGTCGCACAGGCTCTTCAACAGATGGATCTGTTGCGGCCGGTCATCGTTGGCGATGATCTTGTCGATCACCTCCACGCCCCGGGTGGAACCGATGCGGCAAGGGGTGCACTTGCCACAGGACTCGACTGCACAGAACTGCATGGCGTAGCGGGCCTGACGGGCCATATCGACACGATCGTCAAATGCCACCAGTCCGCCGTGCCCGATCATGGCGCCGATGGCGGCGAAAGCTTCATAATCGAGCGGCGTATCGAATTGCGAGGGTGGCAGATACGCGCCCAGCGGCCCACCCATCTGCACCGCGCGAATCGGACGGCCCGAGGCGCTGCCGCCACCGAAGTCTTCCAGCAGCTCACGCAGCGTCAGGCCGAAGGCCTTCTCCACCAGGCCACCCTGCCTGATGTTGCCAGCCAGTTGGAAAGGCAGCGTGCCGTGCGAACGGCCCACACCAAAGTTCTTGTAGAAGTCCGCACCGCGCGCCAGGATCACCGGCACCGAAGCCAGCGAGATCAGGTTGTTGATCACGGTCGGCTTGCCGAACAGACCCTCGATGGCCGGCAGGGGCGGCTTGGCGCGCACCACGCCGCGCTTGCCTTCCAGGCTTTCCAGCATGGCGGTTTCTTCGCCGCAGATGTAGGCACCTGCGCCCTTGCGCACTTCCAGCCGGAAGGACTTGCCGGAACCGAGGATGTCCTTGCCCAGATAGCCGCGCTCGGTGGCGATGGCGATGGCTTCGTTCATCGTCGCGATCGCATGCGGATATTCGGAGCGCACGTAGACGTAGCCCTCGGTCGCCCCCACTGCGACGGCGGCGATGGTCATGCCTTCGATCAGCGTGAAGGGATCGTCTTCCATGATCATGCGGTCCGAGAAGGTACCGGAATCCCCCTCATCGGCATTGCAGACCACATACTTCTGCGCCGACTGCGCACGCAGTACGGTCTGCCACTTGATACCGGTCGGGAAGGCTGCACCACCCCGGCCCCGCAGGCCGGAGTCGATCATCTGCTGGACGATGGCCTCGGGCGTCTTGGCCAGGGCATTCTTCAATCCGACATAACCTTCATGGGCCAGATAATCCTCCAGCGAGAGCGGATCGATGATGCCCACCCGTGCGAAGGTCAGACGTTCCTGGTTCTTGAGGAAGTCCATTTCTTCAGTCAGCCCCAGATGCAGCCTGTGCTGGCCAGCTGCAAGCAGCCCTGCATCGAAGAGACCGGGGACATCCTCGGGCGTCACCGGTCCGTAGGCGACGCGGCCTGCTGCGGTAGAGACTTCCACCAGCGGCTCCAGCCAGAACATGCCGCGCGATCCATTGCGCACCAGCCTGATGGACTGGCCGCGTTGTTGCGCCTGGGCAGCGATGGCGGCGGCCACTTCGTCAGCGCCCAGTGCCAGCGCGGTGGAGTCGCGCGGGACGTAGATGGTCACGATATCGGGTGCACTCATCATGCCTCCCGCTTGGCCTGGATCAGGCGTTTGAATTTATCGGCATCGACACGGGCATGCAGCTCGTCATCGAGGGTGAGATTGGGGCCGATGGCACACTGGCCCAGGCAATACACCGGCTCCAGCGTGAACTGGCCATCTGCGCTGGTTTCATGAAAGCCGCAGCCCAGCACGTTCTGCGCGTGCTCGGCCAGAGCTTCGCTGCCACGTGCCTGGCAGGCTTCGGCACGGCAGACCTGCACCACGTGGCGGCCTGCCGGTTCCTGGCGGAAAAAGTGATAGAACGAAATCACGCCATGCACCTCGGCGCGCGAGACGTTCAACTCGCCCGCGATCATCGGGACCGCATCGGCCGGGATATAGCCGACCTTGTCCTGGATGCCGTGCAGGATGGGGAGCATGGCACCGGCCATGTCCTTGCGCTCGGCGATGATGCCGCGCACCGCCGCCACGTCGAAAACCTGTTGCCTCTTCATTGTTGCCTCCTGTGTTGCTTCGATGCGGACCGTGCCCTTCTCCCGGAGGATCTTCTGTGGACCGCGCAAATGACGAATGAAAGGAAATGGACCGCCCTAGGGAGGAGCGGCCTGCGGAAAGCAGATCAAGGGATGGGAAGAACAATGCGGCGGCATGACGCCACCCCGGTAAAGGGTGCGCACGGCCGTGCGTGATGAACCAGCTGGTCTCCGTTGCTGCATGTTCTCCCTGCCTTGGGGGTTGGTGTGAACACTGCGGATGCTGGCCTGCGCTTACCCTCAAGGCAAGGGCCGACCATGCTCCTGTTTTTTGATAGTCGCTGACACAAGCCGCCCCGGTTCACGGGGCCATGGCGGCTTGTGTCAGCGGCTTTCGCCGCTGGGGTCCTGCGAGCAGGCCGGGTGGAGCCGGCCTGCCGATGAAGCGAAACTACGAACGACTCAACTGCGCGATCAGCGGAACAGCACGGCCGATTTCTGCAACACCAGGGTGATGCCCCAGATCAGCGGAATGCCCACGGCCGCCCATGCCAGACCGATCATCAGCGGATTGCCGCCGGTACCGATCTGAGCCAAGTCGCCCGAACCTGCACTCGCGACGGCATCGGCTGCCGACTTTTCGTGGGCCAGCTGCTTTTCACGGGCCAGTTCTTCCGGCGTCATGAAGTGCTTGGCCGCGACCGGACGGATCAGCAGGTTGCAGATCAGACCCAGCACCAGCATGCCCGCCAGGATGTACATGGTGGTGTTGTAGACCTGGCTCTTGGGCATGCCCAGGGAGAGCTGATACTCACGCATGTAGTTCACCACCACCGGGCCCAGGATGCCGGCGGTTGCCCACGCGGTCAGCAGGCGACCGTGGATGGCGCCCACCATCTGGGTGCCGAACAGGTCGGCCAGGTAAGCCGGCACGGTCGCAAAACCGCCACCGTACATCGACAGGATGATGCAGACTGCGCCCACGAACAGCGGGATATTGCTGGCCTTGGCCGACCACGGCAGGCTCACGTACAGCACGAAGCCCAGCACGAAGAAGATGGCATAGGTCATCTTGCGGCCGAAGAAGTCCGAGCAGAACGCCCAGGCGAAACGACCACCGATGTTGAACAGCGAAATCAGACCGGTGAAACCGGCCGCCAGTGCGGCGATGGCTGCCTTCTGCTCGACCGACAGATCATTGAAGCCGATGTTCAGACCCAGCAGCTTGCCGCCGAAGACTTCCTGCAGCATCGGCGAGGCGATGCCGATGACGCCGATGCCCGCCGACACGTTCAGACAGAGCACCAGCCACACCAGCCAGAACTGGGGAATGCCCCAGACCTTGGAGACGTGCACGTGGTTCTGGGTGATCATGGTCGCCGAGGACTTGGCCACCGGCGGGGTCCAGCCAGCCGGCTTCCAGCCGGTGGGCGGTACGCGGTAACCGAAGGCACCGGCCATCATGAAGACAAAGTAGATGATGGCCATGACCACGAAGGTTTCCCACACGCCCACGGAAGTGGGGGAGGCGAATTTCTTCATCAGCGCATCGGCCAGCGGCGTGCCGACCAGAGCACCACCGCCGAAGCCCATGATGGCCATACCGGTGGCCATGCCGCGACGGTCAGGGAACCACTTGATCAAGGTCGACACCGGCGAGATGTACCCCAGGCCGAGGCCGACACCACCGATGACGCCGGAGCCCAGCCACATCAGCCAGATCTGGTGCGTCTTCACGCCCAGGGCCGAGATCAGCAGGCCGCCGCACCAGCAAATGGCGGCGACCACGCCGGCCTTGCGGGGACCGGCGTGTTCCAGCCAGCCACCCCACAGTGCAGCGGAGATGCCCAGCAGGACGAAGAACATGGTGTACATCCAGCCCAGCATGGAAATCTTCCAGTCACAGGTGGACGAGAAGACTTGCGCGAAGAAGCCGATGTCAGCGCCGCAGGCGATGGGCGCGGTCACGCCCAGTGCCTTGGACAAGGGCAGCCAGAATACGGAAAAACCGTAAGCCATGCCGATGCACAGGTGGATTGCGAGCGCCGCCGGCGGGACCAGCCAGCGATTGAAGCCAGGCTTGGCGACTGTGTGTTCCTTCTTCAGGAAATCGAAAGCCATTATTCCTCCGAATATTTTATGAGTGTGATGTGGGCAAATCGAAGGAAGGATTGCATCGCAAAGCCGGTAGGGCCGGATCGTGACACCGACCCATCTTTGCAACGATATCCTTCTCTTATCGTTGATTTATTTATGTACAACACCGCATATATTTTCTATCATTTATGCAGAGTGACGCGAAATTATCACCGATAAACGGCCGTATCAATATGCTTTATTTCACATAAATGTTCAAAGTCCACATCAAACCTCACTGGGAAATCGCCTACGACAACGAGGCGGCGCTGGACACGGCCAATCTGTTGACGCTGCTCACCGCAATCCAGCAAAGCGGCTCGATTGCACGTGCCGCGCAATTGACGCGCTATTCCTATCGTCATGCCTGGGGTCTGTTGCGCGAGGCCGAGCGTCTGTTCGGCAACGCCCTGATCGAAAGCGGGCGTGGTCGCGGCACCACACTGACCGATTTCGCCAGCAAGCTGTTGTGGGCCGATCGCCTGGTGACGGCACGCCTGTCGCCCACCCTGGACAGCCTGGCCTCGGAACTGGAAGTGGAGCTGGGAAAAACGGTCGAAGGCAAATCGGAGAAGGTGCGCATCAACGCCAGTCACGGCTTTGCAGTGGCCGCACTGCTGGGCAAGATCAACGAAGGCCGCCTGCCGGTGGAGGTGCGCTATCGCCACAGCACCGATGCCGTGGCCGCGCTGTCGCGCCAGGAATGCGACCTGGCGGGCTTTCATGTTCCGCTGGGCGAATTCGAGAAACCCGCCATCGCCACCTATGCCAAATGGCTCAACAAGCGCAGCGACTGCCTGATCCACCTGGCCATCCGCAACCAGGGTCTGTTCGTCGAGCCGGACAATCCCAAGGGCTTGCGCGGCCTGGCCGACCTCACCCGCACCGACCTGCGCTTCGTCAACCGCGAGGCCGGTTCGGGTACGCGCATGTTGCTGGAACTGATGCTCCATGGGGCCGGCATCACCCACAAGAAGATCAACGGTTTCGAGAACACCGAGTTCACGCACTCGGCGGTGGCCGCCTTCATCGCCAGCGGCATGGCCGATGTCGGTTTCGGGGTGCAGACCGCCGCGCATCGCTTCGGTCTGGGCTTCATTCCGCTGGTGCGCGAGCGTTACTTCTTCGCGCTGCCGGCGGCCTCCCTGCAGGATCCGCTGATCCGCGCGGTGATCGACATCCTGCAATCTGATGCCTTCCGCAAGGTGGTCAACAATCTGGCCGGCTACGACGCCACTGACATGGGCAAGATCCAGACCATCAAGGAAGCCTTCGGCTAAGCCGCAACGCGCCCCCGCGCCCCCTGCCCCAAACGGCGCTTGTGGGCGCCCGGCGAAGCGGCTACACTCGCGCCCCTGGCCTGCTGCCGTCCTGGCGGCAGGCCTTGTCACTTTCGCTGCCACTGCCTCACTGCGCCATGAATTCCGCTGCCAGTCCTGCCCCTGTGTTCTCCCCTGCCCTGCCCGCACTGACCGCAATGGATGCGCGCCTGCTACGCCTGCTCGACGCCGTCCTCGATGAAGTCCATCTGGCGCGCGCCGCAGCGCGAGTCGGCCTACCGCTACCGGCGGCAGCCAGTGCGCTGGAGCGCTGCCGCCAGCTGCTGCGCGATCCGCTGCTGGAAGACGGCGGTACGCAGATGCGACTGACGGCCACCGCACAAGCCCTGCGCGACCCCCTGCGTCTGGCGCTGGCCGGGGGCACCGAGGCAGCACAGGCGACCGTGACCCAGCGCGTACGCATCCTCATGCCGGATTATCCGGCCCAAGTGGTAGCACATGCGCTGTATCAGGCGCTGGCCGCCGACGCGCCGTCGCCGGACCTGGAGTTCCAGACCTGGCTGGGTGATGCCGATGCCGTGGCTCGGCTGGAACGCGGACAGACCGACCTGGTGCTGGGCAGTGCTGCACCGACCGGCCAGGTGCGCGGGCGCGAAGTGCTGCAGGAACGCTGCGTGGCCGTCATGCGGCGCGACCATCCGGCTGCGCACGCACTGACTCTTGCGCGCTGGCTCTCGTATCCACATCTGCAGATCGCCTGCCACGACACCCTCAACCGCATGATCGACGAGCAGATTGCCATGCAGGGTCTGTGCCGTCGCATCGGCATGGTGGTTCCCAATTTCCTGATGGTGCCGGCGCTGTTGCAGGGCTCGGACCTGATCGCCGTCATGCCCATGCACTGCGTGCCGGCGGCTACCGCCGCGCATCCGGTGGCGCTGGCCTGTCTGCGCCCGCCGCTGCCGCTGGAGGCACCCCCACTGCGGCTGCTGCAACATCGCCGTCATGCGGAGGATGCCTCGGTGACGCTGGTGGCGCAGGTGCTGGAACGTATCGTGCGGCAGCGATTCGACGGACGTTGAACGCGTGTCTCGCCTGCTTACACCGTGGCCGATGATGCGGTCACATCCAGATGCTTTTGCAGGAAGCGCACGCATTCGCGCACCTTGGCTGAATTCTTCAGTTGCACGGGATAGACCGCGCACAGGTCGGCCTCCTGGGCATACTGCGGCAGTACCCGTACCAGCCGTCCGCGCTTGAGACTGTCGGTCACATCCCAGATCGAGCGCAGGATGATGCCGTGCCCGTCCACGGCCCACTGGTGGATGATCTCGCCGTGATTGGCGGCCAGAGCGCCCGAGACCTTGACCGTTTCCTGCCCCTTGGGCCCCATCATGCGCCAGATGCCGAAGGACTGGTTGCGCTCACGGATCACCAGGCACTGGTGCTGGCGCAGCGCGGCCAGATCAGCCGGTGCGCCGTGCTTCTTGAGATAGGCGGGACTGGCGCACAGCACACGCTGGCTGGGCAGGATGCGCCTGGAAAACAGATGCGGCTCATGACCCGCGCCCACGCGGATATCGAGGTCGATTCCCTCATTGACCAGATCGATCTGCCGGTCCACCAGCTCCAGTTGTATCTTCAGTTCCGGATGTTCGGTGGCAAAACGCGACAGCAAGGGCGACACCACCTTGCGCCCCAGTCCGAAGCTGGTACTGATCTTGAGCAGCCCGCGCGGCACGCGCTTGGCACTGCTGACGGTTTCCATCATCTGCTCCACATCGTCGAGGATCTTGCGCGCCCATTCATGGACGTTGCCGCCATCCTCGGTCATGACCACGCTGCGCGTGGTGCGGTGGAACAGCCGCACACCCAGCGCCTGCTCCAGCAGCGCGATGCGCTTGCTGATGAAGGCCGGGGAGGCACCCACTTCGCGCGCCGATTCGGCAAAATTGCTGTGGCGCGCCACCACGCAGAACAGGCGCAGGTCTTCCAGCAGGGGAGAATTGTTCACGATATGTAGCCGATGAAGTCCACGATTCGTGGATTATAGCCCTGACCCCGTCTCCGCTCGCATCGCAACGAGACGCAGCGCATCGCCTGCCCGCGCGCCCGATCTCCCGCAAAGGCCCGAAATGTGGCAGTCTTGCACCATCGCAACGAATTCTCTTGGAGTGTCCGGCATGAGCCTCATCGAAGAACAGGAAGTCCCGCCCGATCTTCCGCATATCCAGCGCATCGAAGTCAACCAGCTGCAATGTCTGCGCGTGCAGACTGCGCGCGCTGAACTGCTGATCGCCGAGCAAGGCGCGCAGGTGCTGCGCTACCAGGTGCACGGTCAGGAACCGGTGATCTGGATGAGCGAGGAAGCCGCCTTCGAAGCCGGCAATTCGGTGCGCGGCGGCATTCCGGTGTGCTGGCCGTGGTTCGGCGACCTCATGCGCAATCCACCGCAGGTGCAGGCCCTGCACGCGGGCGGGCGCCTGCCTGCGCACGGCCTGGTGCGCGGCATCCCCTGGCTGCTGATGGAGAACGCCATCGAAGGCGATACCGTGCGTCTGGTACTGGCCATCCCGCCCACCAGCGAATCACCGGCGCTACGCCACCTGCCCCCGGGAATCGAACTGCGCCTGGAAATCTTGCTAGACGACCGCCTGCATCTCAAGCTCACCACCCGCAACGGCAGCGAAGAGCACCTCGCCCTGACCCAGGCACTGCACAGCTACTTTGCGGTCAGCAGCATCCACAACGTGACCGTCGATGGCTTGGAAGGCCGGCGTTACATCGAAACCCTGGAAGGCTGGGCCGAGCGCGAACAGAAGCGTGCACTGGTGGTCAGCGGCGAAACCGACCGCATCTACCTCGACCTGCCGCCGCACCTGACCATCCGCGACGAGGGCTGGAACCGCCGCATCCACATCCAGGCCAGCGGCTCGACCTCGGCCGTGGTCTGGAACCCCTGGGTGAGCAAGGCACGCCGCCTGTCGCAGTTCGCCGATGATGCCTGGCAGCGCATGCTGTGCATCGAGACGGCCAACGTGATGGACGATCTGGTGGAACTGGAGCCCGGCGCCGAGCATACCCTGGGCGTGACACTGTGGGGCGAGACCGCAGGCAGCTGAGGCGCAGCCATGTCGCGGGCAGGCCGCAGAACAGGCAGTGTCGGGATGACCGCACTGCCTTTTTTCATGGCTGACGCTTTCTGCACTGTTCACGAATCGTGTTTTATTACATCACCAGTTCGTAGATGATCCATCGCGTGAAGCGATTTATGATGAGGGCATGTTTTCATTGCCCGGTCACCTCGGGCAGCCCGTCGACCAGTCAACCAGTCAACCAGTCATTCAGAGGAGCAGCAACGATGAGCAAGACCCACAGAATCGCCGTCATCGCCGGCGACGGCATTGGCCAGGAAGTGATGCCCGAAGGGCTGCGCGCGGTCGAGGCCGCCAGCAGGAAGTTCGGCATCGACATCGAATTCACCCATTTCGACTGGGCCCATTGCGGCTACTACGCCAAGCATGGCCAGATGATGCCCGATGACTGGTTCGATCAGTTGAAGGGATTTGAAGCCATCTTCTTCGGCGCGGTCGGCTGGCCGGCCACGGTGCCGGATCACGTTTCGCTGTGGGGTTCGCTGCTGAAGTTCCGCCGCGACTTCGACCTTTACGTCAACCTGCGACCGGTGCGCCTGATGCCGGGCGTACCCTGCCCGCTGGCCAACCGCAAGCCGGGCGACATCGACTTCTACGTGGTGCGCGAGAATACCGAAGGCGAATATTCGGCCATCGGCGGCCGCATGTTTGAGGGAACCGAGCGCGAGACCGTGATCCAGGAATCGGTATTCAGCCGCAAGGGCACCGACCGCATCCTCAAGTTCGCCTTCGAGCTGGCACAGAGCCGTCCCAAGAAGCACCTGACCTCGGCCACCAAGTCCAACGGCATCGCCATCACCATGCCCTACTGGGATGAGCGCGTCGAGGCCATGGGCGCGAACTACCCGGAGGTGCGCCGCGACAAGTACCACATCGACATTCTGACGGCGCACTTCGTGCTGAACCCGGATCGTTTCGACGTGGTGGTGGCATCCAACCTGTTTGGCGACATCCTCTCCGACCTTGGCCCGGCCTGTGCCGGCACGATCGGGATTGCGCCTTCGGCCAACATCAATCCGACGCGCGAGCTGCCCTCGCTGTTCGAGCCGGTGCATGGTTCGGCACCGGACATCTTCGGCAAGAACATCGCCAATCCGGTGGCCACCATCTGGTCCGGCGCGATGATGCTGGACTTCCTCGGCGATGGCCAGGGCAAGTATCGCCAGGCGCACGACGCCATGCTGGCTGCCATCGAAAACGTGCTGGTCAATGGACCGACCACGCCGGACCTGGGTGGCAAGAGCAACACCACGGAAGTAGGCAAGGCGATTGCGGCGGCGATCTGATCGGTCCGCGTCATCGCTGCAGCAGAAAGTGGCTCGCCCTGGTGCGGGCCATTTTCATGTCGGGGGTCATGTCCATTCGTAAAGGGCATGTTAGGATGGCCGCACTTTCATTTTTCGCAATCGATGAGTTGGACATGGCTGCAAGCCTGCGCATGACGCTGACAGGACACCGCGTGCTGGCGGAACTGATCTTCTGGAGCATCACCCTGGTGCTGTTGCTGGAGGACGATGTCGCCATGCTGGCCATGATGCTGACCTGACGCGACGCCCTGCCCGACATGGATCAACGCTCTTCTTCTCCCTCCCCTGCGCCGCGCCTGGCACTGCTACTGGCGGCGGCACTGACGATGACCTGTGTGTCGGCCCATGCCGAGTGGATGCCACTGGGGGAGAACAACATTGGCAGCTTCTTCATCGACAAGAGCAGCATTGTCACCACCCGCAGCGTGCGGCAGGCGCAGATCCTGCTGAACTGGAACCGTCCGCAACTGCTGATGGGCCAGGGCAGCAAGACCTATTACCTGTCGGAGATCTCCACCGCCTACTTCGACTGCAGCGCGCGCCAGCTTGGCTTTGGCAGCCGCAAGATGTATGCGCAGGCCGATGGCAAAGGGCAGTTGCTGCTGGCGCCGCAGCTGGCGTATTCGGATGTAAAGCTTCAGGATCCGATTCCGGGCTCGACGGGGGAACGGGCCATTGAGGCGGTGTGCGGTAAATAATTTTCACATCGGCTGTCTGCCGTAGCTATCGGGGCTTGCTCGGAGCAACGAAATCGGTAATAATCGCTGGCTCGCGTCGCCGGGATGGCGGAATAGGTAGACGCACGGGACTCAAAATCCCGCGCCGCAAGGCGTGCCGGTTCGATTCCGGCTCCCGGCACCAACCAATTATCCAACGAAGTCCAAAGATGTTCTAAAGCCCGCGTGTCTTCTGACACAGCGGGCTTTTCTTGTTCGCGTCCGTCCAAGGACGTAGCATTACATCCACGATTAATACCGTCATTTTTGACGGTATCTCCTCCCTACCCAATTCCAGATACCGTCAAACACGCTATGTCCCTGACCGATACCTTTGTGAAGCAGGTAAAGCCCAATAAACCCAATGGCGATAAATACGCCGATGGCGGCGGCATGTATCTTCTCGTGAAGGCGACGGGGAAATACTGGCGCATGGACTATCGGTATTTAAATAAACGCAAGACCTTGGCGTTAGACGTCTATCCAGAGATATCTCTTGCCAAGGCTAGAAAGCGCCGCGAGGAAGCCCGCGAAATGCTCGCAGATGGCATTGATCCTGCTCAAAGTAAGCGAGACATGAAACAAGCACAAATTTTCGCAGCGGGAAACACCTTTGAGATTGTTGCCCGTTAATGGCTTTCAAAGACGGCAGCAAATCGGGCTACCACTACACAAGAAAAGATTACGAACTGGCTGGAAAGCAATGTGTTCCCGGCCATCGGAAAGCAAGCCATTTCGACCACCCAACTTCATGACTTGATAAGAAGTCGCATTCGCCGTCTGCATTTCCTTGACCGCCACACCCCAGATATCAATGACACCGCTAGCGATCGTCATCGCAGATGCCGCCAATCCAGCCCGACTCTTGCTATCCCCTTTCTCAATGCAGTCATGCATCATCTTCGCAAAATTCCCGCTCTCGATCAGCAACACCACCAACGCCATGCGCGCATCCCGCATGGCACTGGCGCTCTTCTCTGAATCGCGGAATGCGGCCCAGTCACGCTTGAGCGTCCTGGACGACACCGTTTCCTTCTCAGGGACCTCCGGCGCAAGCGGGTTCTTGGATGCTCGCACGCGCTCCAGTATGTCAAGCCGACCGCTCATGGCATAACGCGCCTGCGCATCGGCCAGCGCACCCGCCGCAGCCACTTCCACACCGGCACGCAAACCAAACCAGCTCTGGATGATCTTCTCGCAGGCCATGTCGGCCATCTTGCCGTCGAGTCTGAATTTCTTGAAGATGAAATCACCGAAGGTGGAGGCCGTCTTGTCGATGCCGAACTGCCGGTAGGGTTCAAGCTTCACATTGAAGGCGACGTTGGTGCCGGCCTTTGCCTTTTCGTTGGCGTTATAGAGGCCTGCCGCTTTCTTGTATAAATCCGCGATGGCCTTCATCGACTTCTGGATATACGCATACCAGTTCCATACCGTGGCTGCCGTCTGATCGCCCCTGAACGTTTCGGCCTGGGTCAGGAATTGAGAGACTTCGGTTCGCGCCGCATCCTGATTCATGCTCAACAGGCGGTACATCAGGTTGGATTCCGCGATCTGCAGATCATTGACCCATTCGTCGATCTTGCCGCGACCGCTCTTGGTCGTGTTCAACAGGAACGTGACTTCACTGACATGCGATTCGAAGGCGATGGCGTCCTGGATATCGTCGCCGTGGTACTCCCGCAGCCCATCCAGGAAATGCCGCGACTGCATCCACGCGAGCATGTCGGCGGTGCGCTTTTCGATCAGGGCCGTGGCTTCATCCTGCAGGCTTTCGAAATTCTTCTTGAAGGTCTCGTAGGCCTTCATGTCGAGTTTCTCCGCATACGGCGGCCAGGCTTTTTCAACACGGCCTTTCCGGTAGGCGGCGCGTGAACTCAACACCGTGTCGGCATCGGCCTTGATCTGCGCATACTCCTTGTCGCGCGCGGCGTCGGGCAGCATGGTGGCGTGCATGATGCGGTTCTCGTAGACGTTATCCACTTCGACGCCTTTGGACTGCACATACTCCTGCATCTCGATCGCCTTGAGGCGCTTTGCCCTGGCCTCGGCGGGCAACTTTTGTGCATCGACCCGTTCCTTGGCAAAGTCATGCTGCTGCGCGCGCTGCCTGGCCAGGTCCGCATTGCGATCGACGACGGCACCTGCGTGATTTTCCAGCAGATCCTTCAGACTGCTGATGGTCAGCATGCCATCGATCTGAAGCGCAAGCTCGGTGTTGTAGCGATGCATCCACCCCGCCGGTTCGTTGCGGAAGTTGTTGAGTTCGATACCAATCCCCAGCGCGTCCCACACACCCATGATCATGGGATTGTATTTCTCTCCCTTGCCGTGGGTGCAGATTTCTTCCATCTTGCCCACCAGGGGCTTGACCTCGTCCTTGCGGCTGAAGGATCGATGGATCGTGGTGTTGGCCTGAAGCTTGGCGCGGTTATATCCACCACTCGCGCTGCCAAATACCCCGATGGCGGCCTTTTCATTGAGCAGGTCGGGCGAATAAGCCGGGTTGTATTCGAGCACCTTCTGTACGTTGCCCTCGGTGGCGACCATGCCGTGGCGATAACCGCCCGCGCTGATCCACAACTTGGGAATAAAGGTCTGCATGCGCTGATCGCGCAGTTTGATGTCGCTGGCGAACGCCTTGAAGGTCGCCTCACTCCAGGCATGCTGCGAGAATGCTATCCAAACACGACCGCACTTGGCAGGATGTTCGATGTGGATCACTGATGTCGGAATATTGTCGCCGCTGCGCGTGCATACCGGCTCCACGGGTACCGGTTGGGGATAGAGGTGCGAGGGTCGCTTCCACAGCCGTCCCTCGGGGGAGACGGCATAGGCTTCCCATTTAACGGTGATGTTGGAGGGGTGGCGCTCGTAGAACAGGTAGACGAAACCTTCGCGCAGCGTACGCAATACATACTTGTAGTTCGTCAGCGCGGTACCAGTGACCTTGTTGCCTAGTGGTGCCGGGACGTCGCCCGGAATGTTGAGCGGGACCACGGCATAACGGGCCAGTAGAATCGCCAGGCCGTCCTTGTTGCAATTTTTGCAGTCAGGGTTTTGGGGGTTGGTGCAAGCCATAACAAGAATTCAATCCATCAGGTAGGTGGACAATTGCTCGAAGGAACGACCCGACACGGCTTCGACGGCATCTACAAATGGCTCACCGCCGGCGGTGCGTCGCCAGACGTCGGCCATGCGTGCATGCGCGTGAAAACCGATGCCATGGCACAAGCCACAGACCAGGAACAACATGCGGTCGTCAGCTGACGTCACGCCATAGGACGAAGCCACGCCCAGGCTGTGTCGCAAGGCTTCGGTCACTGGGGTATCACGGCTGATCAGGTCTTGGCCGACCAGATAGCTCCAGGCAGCATGTACGGTGGCGTAATCATTGACCTGCTACCATTGCTGCTCGCTGAGCCGCAACTGTTCATCAAGGCGGTTGGGGACGGCCGCATTGGGACTGCTGGCTGGCGTCGATGGCGCGCTGAAGGACTCCAGCGCCTGATGCCGGTTCAACGAGAAGACGGCTTTCACCGGGTGTAGCAGCAAGGCGCGCTGCCTCGCATCGAGATCCTGCCATAGCATGGCGCGCACACCGGGATCATGGAACCGCAGCAGACGGGTCCGTCCTCGCGCGATATGCAAATAGCAGTGCCTGCCCCAATACGCGGCAACCTCGCGCGCACTGCGGTCACTGATGATCCAGCCGCTGATCGGCTGCCCTCTGCGCGCCGTGAGAAAAGGTATGCTCCATGCAGTCCAGGCGAGCTCCATGCTGGCCGTGAGAACGCAATCGTCGCTGAAGCGACTGAGATTCAATGGCACCAGATAGGGGGCAAAACGGCGGTCGTAATTGGGATGCACGATGGGGACGCTAACGCGCAGACCAGGGTTGGCCTCTCCTAGTTCAGGCTCTCCCTGGGTGGGATCAACCCAGACGAAACACCTGCCGTCGCCATGTTGATCGATCTCGCGATGCAGTTGCTGCAATACTCCATCCCATGGAGGAGACGCTGGTGCGGCGCGGCCCGCGATCTGTTCAGTCAAAGGTTGGTCGTCCAAGTTTATCTCCAATACGGCGTCGGCACACGGACACGGCGCCGGATGACGACGTCTGCATCCTGATTTACGCGCCGAATTTCTCTTGGTAACGTCATTGCGTTGCGGCATGCAAATATCCCGATGGATGCAGCAAACATGTCATCCCTGCGAAGACCCACGTCATGACGACTGAGTTATTTGAAGTGTTGCTTTCTAGAACCCATTTCATAAATAGGCGTGAGTGCGAGCGAGTCCCGTTTGGGATGAAGTGCAAGGCGCGAGTGGGTCAA
>NZ_JABXGG010000028.1:0-27988 GCF_022627875.1 Herbaspirillum sp. C7C8 | reverse complement strand
GCGCCGATCATTACACCGGCTTTGTTCATCTCGCTTTCTCCGTCATCCTCATGCGGCGCTATTTATGAAATGAGTTCATTGAGAGAAATAGTGACAGAGGATATTTAGATTCCATCGCCGAGGGTGATGTAGGACAACATCGTATAGGTTGATCGTGTCGGTTCTGCTGGGAGTTCATGAGGATTAATTAGCCGACTTACGGCTGCGGAAGCCTTTGCGTTAGCCCCTCCGTCAGCTGCTTTCAGAATAACGTTTTTTGCACAATAGAAGCCTGCGGTATCTACAGCGTTATAAGGAATATCCGCCACGATCTGAGGATCCCTGATGGTTGGCCCTTTCCCCCCGTTTCTAAACCAGCCAGCATCGAAAGAATTGCGATCAAGCCAACCGCGAAATACCCAGTACTCTGAATAATTGAAACGTCCCGTCAACTGTTTCAGGCCTCTGCCGCGAAATTTCATTCCGTCTCCGAGGTCTGTATTAGCCAAATCGATGCGTCCTTCGTAGTAACCTTTTTTACTTGGGTCAGCAAAGTGGAGTAGTTGACTCTTATTATTCTCTGTAATCTGAAGATATCCATTACCTTCTCGCTGGATCAGTCCATCCCATATAGCCGAGTACATGCTTTTCATCTTCAGTAGCGGTGGCAGGGCGCGCCGTTGGTTGTCGAACGTAAGCGACGATGCCATCGGCAATGGCCCGAACAGGTTCTCGACCGTTATTACGAGCTGGGGCTTCCAAATGCAAGCCTCCGTGCCACGAGAGTTTATGGCTGACCGGGAAATTCCCATGTTCCGGGCTACGCATGGCCCTCTGCAGATAGCCATCATCGTCCTGATCAAGATGCGGAGGAAGAAAAGGCGGGCTGATGAGCATATGGAATCCTTACCGCGAGAACGAGAATTTCCGTGAATCTTTTGCATCCACGGTGCTTTTCGGTAAAGGAGACAGGCTTGCCGCTGCACTCGCTCCTCCGGGAAAAGCATGCGCTCCCCCCTTCACCGAAAACGTCCCCGGACAGGCAAACGTGATATTGCCGCCCTCCAGCGTCACCGAAGCCTGCCCCGCCTGCAGCACGATCTTCTGGCGTGCCTTGATCTCTATGCCTTCATTGACGCTGATCACGCTCACATCCTTGTCAGCCAGGATCTCCAGCGCATCGGTATGCGCCTGCAAGGAAACCGGACCATTACCGGCGAAGGCCTGTATGCCGCCGTCGTGCGCAAAGAGCGTGGCCGCCTTGCCGGCCGCAAGGCTGGCGGTATCGGCGGCAGTCCAGTGCGTATCCCCCTGCGTGGTCCAGTGCAGGTTTTCGCCAGCGTAGAGCACGGTGGAAGCCGCACTGGCCCAGTTGATGTTGGTCGGGGACTCCATCAGCACAGCGGCTTTCGCGAACATCTCGACTGGTTGCGCACGGTCGTTCTCGCGTGACTCCGGCTGGCTCTTGAAGGCCTCCTGGCCGTTCACACTGCCCGGATGCTTGCCTTGGTCCGCCGGATCGATGATGGAGATGAACTCGCTCTTGGCCTTGAATGCCGCCGCACTATGCAGCGCCTGCTGCTGTGCGGCGGCCTCGCCCATGATCTGCGCCAGTTGCTGCGCACCCTTCAATTGCGCCACGGCTTCGTGGGCATCCATCTGCGTGCTGGTGACGCTGGCACCGGCAACCGGACGCGCCGTCGAGGAAATCAGCAAGCCCTGCGCGCCGCGCACCACGCCCCAGGCATCACTACGCAATTCAAAACCTTGGCCGCGATAGCTGCCGCGCTGGGCGCCGGTGTCGGCCTGTTCGATCAGATGGCCGAGATTGAGCTGGGACTTGGCCTGGCTGGACGCCAGCCGCATGCGCAACTGCAACTGCGTGTCGTCCACCACCCATTGATTGAAGCCGCTGCCATCATGCGCCGTGCTGTGCCAGCCCGAGAGCGTGCCGGCGTGATTGGCCCCGGAATCAGCGCCAGCCGGAAAGGGCGGCACGTCGCTGCCGTTGTAGAGCTGCGCGACCACCACCGGACGATCAATGTCACCCTCCATGAAATCGATCAACACTTCACTGCCGACGCGTGGCGTGAACTGGCTGCCCCAGTTGGGGCCGGATTGCGCTTCGGCCACGCGCACCCAGGTACCGGAAGCATCGTTGCCGGGGGCATTGCCGTTCTTGTCACCGAGGTTCCCGGTGTCGCGCAAGCCGCCCGGATTGGGCGACTTCCCGCGCTGCCAGTGAAACTGGATCTTGACGCGGTGATTGCGGTCCGTGGTGACGGCCACGTCCGGCAGGCCGGTCACCAGCGCAGTCTGGGGGCCGCGTGCAGTCGGTTTCAGGCGTTGCGTGATGGCGATGGGGACAATGGGGACCACGTCGCGCAAGGCCACGAAGCGGTTGCGGTAGGTGCCAGTCTTGAGGTCGTCCTCCGATGCGCTGTCCGATGCGGGCGTCTTGCCGAACAGATTTCCCAGCGAGGCGGGGAGCACCTGGTCGAGGATCCGGGCAATGTTGCTGTCGAAATTATTGCGTGCACCGTGACTGACCGAGAGCAGCTTGAAGCGGTTTTCACCGTCGGGATAGCGCTCGTGCTGGCTCAGCGCGAACTGCATGCCAGCACCGAGCTGGCGCGCCGCGCCTGTGCCTTCAAAGCGCTTGTTCTGCATTTCCAGGGCCTGCAGCATCAACCGTGCATGGGTCGCGGCCGCTTGCTGGTCCGCAAAGTCCTGCTGGCCGGTACCGTCGTAGACCGGCAGGGCAGGGAGTTCACCAGCATCCAGGCTGGAGCTCTCTTCGGCCGAAGGTGAAGAAATCTTCTCGGGATGCCAACTGGCCAGGGCCACCGCATTGGAACGCACGCTACGAACGGCGCCAAAGTCGGTGATGGCGTCACTGGCCTCGGTGGCCGCGACCCGGTGAAAGCGGATGCGCGTATCGCCGCCCGGCAGATCCGGTGCCTTGGCCTCGCGGTCAAAGATGACCAGCTTGTGCCGCGCCTGTTGCTGGCCATGAGCGTGGCCTTGCTCACCCTCCTGCTGATGCTCGAAGCGAAAGTTCAGCCCCTCGCTGGCCAGGATGCGGCGCAGGAAGGCGAAATCACTTTCGCGATATTGCGTGCAGATGTCGCGCTTGCTGAGAGGCTGGGTGACCTCCAATGCGAAATTGGCTTGCGGATATTCCTTCAGGACCGCGTTGGCGATATCGGTGACGCTCATGTCCTGGAACAGGAAACTGTCGCGACGGCGGTCGAGGAAGGCAAGGACGGATTCCAGCCGAAGCCGGTAGCGCGCCAGCCCGCCATCGGCACCCAGCCATGAAGCCTGCGTGCAGTAGCCATGCCAGGCGCGCCGGCTGCCGTCAGCCTGAAGCAGCCGCAGGGTCAGCTCGGTGCCGATGAATTGCTTGAGATCGAGATCGGTAGAAACCGAAAGGGCGTCGATGTCGAACTGGAAGTTGTCATTGACGCTCTCCTGGCCGTGGAAGCGCTCCACGACCAAGGATTCAGGCAAGCCAGCTTCCTGGGCGCTGGCCAGCGTGATCAGGCGAGCGTGTTGCGACAGTCCGGGGCCGAAGAGCGTAGAGGGGAAACCAGAAAGGAGCGTGGAAAGCAAGCGCGGTGCAACAGGCGCGCTGTGCTGCCGGCGGGGCGGTGCTGCATCTTGCGTCACGGGAGAGCCTCATCTTGATGGTCCGCCATTCGCTGTGCTGCGAACGAACGTGTGTTGGTTTTCAACACCACGCTGGCATCAAGTTGTCCCCGTGCTATCCCCTGTCATCGACTGCTGCATGGCAGCGGCGCTCAGCAATCAGGCCGCTCATTTTTGTGCCGTGCATTTTGCCAATCCGGGCTGGCTACCTCCATCGAAAAATTTCGTTAATTCATGACTGAAATATGGGTGAAAAATAAAGCTTCATGACGCAGCATCGCGGCATGAAGCTTCAAACAGATTTGCTGCTTACTGGAACGTGCTGGCCATCTTCGCCGGCAGCGGCACATTGAGCCACTTCTGCACGATGGCATTGAGTTCGCCGTTCTTCTTGGCCGAGGTCAGCACCTCGTTGACCTTGCCGAGCAAGGCGGTTTCGCCTTTGTTCAAGCCGACGCTGCAGGCTGATTCATGGATGATGTACTTGAGCACCGGCTTGTTGCCGGGTGCCTTTTCGGCCAGCGCATAGGCGACAAAGTCCCCCGTGCCCACCAGCTGCACCTGGCCTGAGACATAGGCCGAGATCATGGCATTGTTGTCCTCGTAGCGCTTGATGGTGGCGCTCTTGGGCGCCGTGTCGGTCAGTTGCAGGTCCTGGAAGGTACCGCGCGCCACGCCCACGGTCTTGCCGGCCAGGTCGGCAGGGCCGCTCACCGCCACACTGGCCACGCCGAACACGCTGTTGTTGTAGGGCGCATAGGGCTGGGAAAAATCGATCACCTTTTCACGCTCGGCATTCTTGCCCAGGGTGGAAATGACCAGGTCGGCCTTGTGGGTCTGCAGGTAGGCGATGCGGTTGGCGCTGGCCACCGGCACCAGTTGCACTTTGACGCCCATTTTCTGGGCGATCAGCTTGGCCACGTCGATGTCCAGCCCCTGCAATTGCAGGTCCGTATTGACTGAACCGAAAGGCGCAAAGTCCTGCGGTACGCCGATGCGGACCACGCCAGCCTTCTGGATGTCGGCCAGCGCATCTGCCTGTGCCGGCGCGTTGGCGAGAACGCCCAGGCCGAGTGCAATCGAAAGGGCCAGCAGGCGGTGTTTGCATGTCATTGTCTTTGTCTCCTCGTATGAATATCAGCGCGTCGATGATACCCCTTATTGCGTGGCGGCTCAGCCCGGCAGCGGCAAGACACAATCCTCGGCCGCCAAATAGATGCGCTGTCCCGGCAAGGCATCGACACGATGGCCGCCCGTGAACGCGCCAAATGCCGGCAGCATCGCCCAGCGCCCGTCCACCACGAAGCAGGGCAGCCGCAAGCTGTCGCCCGCCGAGGACAGGCGATACACCGGATGCACATGGCCCACAATGGCAAAGGCACCGTCCACCGTCTGCGGATGATGGCAGAACGCCAGCGGGCCGACCCGCCAGGGCTCATCGACCAGTTCCATGCCCAGGACTTCGGGCGGATCACCCGCATGATGGTCGTGATTGCCACGCACCAGCGTGAGCGTCAGTCCCGCGTTGCGGCCACGCCATTGCGCCAGTGCCGAGAGCGTTCCAGCAGCACGCCCCGCGCGGGCATGCAGGAAATCCCCCAGGAACACGATGTGACGCACTGCATGCTGCTGTACCAGCGCATCGATGGCCTCCAGGTTGGCCCGCGTGGTGCCGTGCGGCACCGGAATGCCGCCGGCCCGAAAGGCCGCTGCCTTGCCGAAATGCACATCGGCCAGGATCAGCATGGCACGCTGGCGCCACAGCAGCGCGCGTTCGGGCAGCATGGTCAGGATGGCGCCATCGGCGTCGAAGCTGGGGTAGGGCATCATGCGGCAGTCTCGGGCTTGGCCTTGCGCCGGGTGGCGGGCTTGGGTTGTTCACGCGAGGCGGTCTTGTCGGCGGCACCTTCCAGCTCGCGCAGCATGCGCGCCACGCGGTCGGCCAGTTTCTCGGTCGAGAGCTTCTCGCGGAAGCGTTCCACCATCAGCGGCAGGGCAAACGGGGTAGGGCGCTCCAGCTGCACCAGCCTCAGAGTGCGTGCGCGCAGCTCGGCCAGGGTGCTGCGCAGGCGCTCCAGTTCCAGCTCCTGTTCCAGCACCTCGCGCTGGGCCTGGGTGAGCAGCAGATTGCCGGCATCATGCTTGCGGAAGACCTCGAAGAACAGCGCCGACGAAGCCTGCAACTGGCGCGCGCTCTTGTGCTGGCCGGGATAGCCCTGGCTGATCAACCCGGCAATGCGAGCGATCTCGCGGAAACGTCGCTGCGACAGTTCGGTGGCGTTCAGGCTGCAGAGTATGTCGTCCAGCAAGTGCTCCTCGCTGAAGAGCGCTTGTGCCTGGTCCGGGGCCAGGCGCGCCCACTCCACTTGCTCCGCCGCCAGCAGTTCGATACCGTAATCGTTGACGGCCATCGAGAACGTGGCTGCCCGCGTACTGGCCAGGCGCCAGGCCAGCAGAGACGCCAGTCCCAGGTGAACCAGGCGGCCGGCGAAGGGATAGAAGAACAGGTGATGGCCCTCCCGGCTCTTGAGTGCTTCCACCACCAGCCGCTGACCGGTGGGCAGTGCCGACCAGGCATCCTGCAGCGCCAGCAGTGGCCGCACCGCCTGCATTTCCGGGCCGTCGAAATGCTGTTGTTCGGCTTGTTGCAGGCGCTCCAGCACGGCCTGCGCCAAGGTCGAGGACAAGGGCATGCGCCCGCCTTGCCAGCGCGGGACGGCGCCGCTGCCAGCAGTACTGCGGCGCACCCAGGCCGTCATCTCATGGACCCGGACGAACTCCAGTACGCGCCCGCCAAAGAGAAAACGATCACCCGGACGCAGGCGCGCGATGAATCCTTCTTCAATCGTGCCAATACGTCCGCCTTTCAGGTACTGCACGTGCAGGCTGGCGTCGGCGACAATGGTGCCGATGTTCATCCGGTGCCGCCGCGCAATGGCCGGCACGTCAACGCGGTAGAACCCGTCTTGTCCCAGGGCGACCCGGTGGTATTCCGGATAGGCGCTCAGGCTCCGGCCGCCGCGCGCCACGAAGTCCAGCGCCCATTGCCACTGGTCCTCGCGCAAGTCGCGATAAGACCAGGCCTGGCGCACTTCCTGCAACAGCTCATCGGCGCGGAAACCGCCTCCCAGGGCGATGGTCACCAGATGCTGGACCAGTACGTCCAGCGGTGTTCCGGGTACCGCACGTTCTTCGACGCGGCCGGCTGCTACCGCATCCTGGGCGGCGATGGCTTCCACCAGCTCCAGGCTGTTGGTCGGCACCAGCGTGGCGCGCGAGCTGCGCCCCGGTGAGTGGCCGGAGCGCCCGGCGCGCTGCAGCAGCCGGGCCACGCCACGTGGGCTGCCGATCTGCAACACCCGCTCCACCGGGGTGAAATCCACGCCCAGGTCCAGGCTGGAGGTACAGACCACGGCCTTGAGTCGGCCATCACGCAGGCCGTGCTCGACCCAGTCCCGCACTTCACGGTCCAGGGAGCCATGATGCAGGGCGATGATGCCCGCCCAGTCGGGCCGGGCGTCCAACAGATTCTGGTACCAGAGTTCAGCTTGGGAACGTGTGTTGGTGAAGACCAGCGTACTGCCGCTGGCCTCAATCTCCTGCACCACGGCCGGCAGCATCTGCATGCCGAGGTGGCCAGCCCAGGCAAAGCGGGTCGGCTGCGGTGGCAACAGGGTATCGATGACGATGCGCTTGCGTTGCTCGCCCCGTACCAGCACGCCCTGTCCGGCAGCCGCAGGACCGAGCAGGACTTGCAGCGATTGCTCAAGATTGCCCAGCGTGGCCGACAGCCCCCACACCACCATCCCTGGCCGCCAGCGTCGCAGGCGCGCCAGGGCAAGCTGCACCTGTACGCCACGCTTATTGCCCATCAGTTCATGCCACTCATCCACGATCACGGCATCGAGCTTCGCAAAGCGTTGTTGGGCATCGGCTTGCGACAGCAGCAGCGACAGGCTTTCCGGGGTCGTCACCAGGGCCTGGGGCAGGGATTTCATCTGGCGCGCACGCTCGCCAGCGGCGGTGTCTCCCGTGCGCATGCCAGCCTGCCAGTGCGGCAGCAGGTCGGCCAGCGGCGCTTGCAGGGCGCGCAAAGTGTCGGTGGCCAGGGCGCGCATGGGGGTGATCCACAAGACCCGCAGGCCGCTCACATGGGTGGGCAGGTCCGGCTGCCCCAGCCTGGGTTCGGCGTGCAGCAGTGCGGCGAACCAGACCGCATAGGTCTTGCCCGAGCCCGTGCCGGAATGCAGCAGGCCGCTCTTGCCCAAGGTGGCGGCCTGCCAGACGGCGCGCTGGAAATCGAAAACCTCCCAGCCGCGCTGGCTGAACCATTGTTCAGCCTGAGACAGGGCGATCTTCCCGCTGGAACGGGAATTAGTCGTCTTGCGTGGCACGATGCAGTTCTTTCTGTTTTTCCTCGGAGGGCAGGCTGGCGGTTGGCCCCAGCAGCTCCCGCAGACTGGTCAGGGTATCGGCCTGTTCGACCGTCTTGTCCGGGCGCTGGCGCAGGATGCGCGGGAAGCGCACGGCGATGCCCGCCTTGTGGCGGGACGACAGGGCGATGCCCTCAAAGCCGATCTCGAACACCATGCTCGGCCTGACACTGCGCACCGGACCGAATTTCTCGATGGTGGTCTTGCGGATGACCTGGTCGACCACCGCAATCTCGGCATCGGTGAGGCCGGAATAGGCCTTGGCGAAGGGCACCAGCCGACGCTCGCCGTGTTCGTCCGGAGCGTCCCACACCGCAAACGTGTAGTCGGTGTACAGCGAGGCACGCCGCCCATGACCTGCCTGGGCGTAGATCAGCACGGCATCGATGGAATAGGGATCGACCTTCCACTTCCACCAGGTTCCGACATCGCGGGTGCGCCCAATGCCGTAGTGTGCCTCCCGCTGCTTCAACATCATGCCTTCCACGCCACGCTCGCGCGCGCTGCTGCGCAGCTGCGCCAGGCTGCTCCAGTCAGAGGCGACGATGCGGGGCGCCAGCATCAGGGCGGGCGCGGCATGGGCCTGCACCAGGGTTTCCAGCCGGTGGCGGCGTTCATGCTGGGGCAGGCCGCGCAGATCCTGGCCGTCCTGTTCCAGCAGATCGTAGGCGATCAGACCGGCGGGCAGGTCAGCCAGCAGGCGGGCGGTGAGGTTCTTGCGACCGATGCGTTTTTGCAGGTCGGCGAAAGGCGCCACGCGATCAGCTTGCGGTCCGCAATCGGCCAGGCGGATGACGATCTCGCCATCGATGACGGTGCCATCGGGCAGGGCCAGCCTGGCCAGTTCGGGAAAACGGTCGGTGATCAGTTCTTCTCCGCGCGACCACAGCCAGTTGCTCCCCTGTCGGCGCACCAGCTGGGCGCGGATGCCATCGTATTTCCATTCGACTTGCCAGTCCGAGAGCGCTCCCAGAGTGTCTGGCACCTCCATCAGCGGATGGGCCAGGAAGAAAGGATAGGGCTGCCCACCCTGCAACTGCGTATCCTGACCCGCGGCCGGCGCAATCAGTGCGGTAAAGCGCAGGGCATCGGGCCGGGTGCGGCCATCGGTCCAGCCAACCATGCGTTGTGCGACCAGCTTGGGATCGAGCCGGGCAACGCCAGCCAGCGCCCGTGTGACCAGCAGGCGCGACACGCCCACGCGAAAACCGCCGCCGATCAGTTTGGACAGCAGGAAGCGTCCCTGCCAGTCCAGTTCATCCCAGGCGGCGAACAGGGCGCTGCGGATGACGGCCGGATCGGCGCCACGCAAGGGCGCGATGCGCTCCTCCATCCAGCGCGCCAGCCCGAGGTCGCTGGCGCCGGAGGGCGGCGGCAGGACGTGGGCGATGGTCTCGGCCAGGTCGCCCACGCTGTGATAGCACTCTTCGAACAGCCATTCATCGATCTGCGCGTATTGCATCGCGCATTGCTTGAGCAAGCTGGTAGGAACCGTCTGGCGCGGCTTGCCCCCGGCCAGGAAGTACACTGCCCAGGCCGCATCGGCGGCTTGAGCACGATCAAAGTAGTCCTGCAGGGCGGCCAGCTTGCGGGTGGTGGAGGTGGTGGCGTCCAGTTCGGCATAGAGCCGCGAAAATTCACGCATGGCCGCTTTCCTGCGCTGCTACGGGCGCAGCCGGGGTAGTGCTGTCTTGCGTTTCTTCATCTCCGTATTCGGTGGCAAAGGCGCCGGCATCGAGCCCTTGCTGCCGCAGCCAGCGCACCATGGTGGCGACCTGACCATGGGTCACGATGACGCGCTCGGCGCCGGTGGCGCGGATCGCCTCGTGCAGGGCCGGCCAGTCCGCATGGTCGGAGAGGACGAAGCCACGGTCGACCCCGCGCCGCCGACGTGTCCCTCGCAAACGCATCCAGCCGCTGGCGAAGGCATCGCTGTAGTCGCCAAACCGGCGTATCCAGGGCGAACCTGCCGCCGACGGCGGCGCGATCACCAGGCTGCCGGCGTAGACGGTGGCCTTGCTGCGTTTGCCGGCCTCCGCTTGGCCTGCGGTGAGCGTCTCCGGCAGGGCGATGCCGGCTTCGCGATAGAGCAGGTTGAGCGGCTCCACTGCGCCATGGCAGATGATGGGACCGATGCTGGCGTCGATGCCATGCAGAATGCGCTGCGCCTTGCCAAAGGAATAGCAGAACAGCACGCTGGCGCGCCCTTGCGCGGCGTTGCTGCGCCACCAACGGTTGATCTCGTCGAAGATCGCCTGCTGCGCTTGCCAGCGGTAGATCGGCATGCCGAAGGTGGATTCGGTGATGAAGGCGTGGCATCGCACCGGCTCGAAGGGCGCGCAGGTACCGTCAGGTTCCAGCTTGTAGTCACCCGAGGCCACCCAGATACGGCCTTCGTGCTCCATGCGCAGTTGTGCCGAGCCCAGCACGTGTCCGGCGGGGTGCAGGGACAGCCGTACGCCATTGTGGTTGATGCGCTCGCCATAAGGCAACGTTTGCAGGGGGATATCCGCGCCCAGGCGCGCCCGCAGGATGCCCGCGCCCGGTGCCGCCGCCAGATAGTGCCCATGGCCCACGCGGGCATGGTCGGCGTGGGCGTGCGTAATGACCGCGCGCGCCACCGGGCGCCAGGGATCGATGTAGAAATTGCCGGGGATGCAATACAGCCCTTCCTTGCGCACCACTACCATGTCTTCCATGCGGGAGTTGTCCTTGCTCTGCCTTGAAAAAATCGTGCGGCTCCGTTTTGCCGTGTCCGGCCCGCTTTGTCCATGCCTGCAGCTGTCTTGTCGCGGCTTTGTCGCAAGTTATATGAAGCTTTTTGCAGAGTCGTCGATGCCGGTTCCACTTGTCAGCTTAACGGCAAGCACGGCACGCCACTGTCAGTGCCCGCCCTGCCTTCCTGTCAGTGAGCAGGCCGACATGTCCTGATGAAACTTGATTTCCGTTTGCATTGCCGCAACGCACAATGCACATTATTTGGGTATGCTTGTGGTGAACTCAAATTGGCATTGCGCCAAGCATCGAACTCAAAAGAATCACACGAATCCTCATGTCTCATTACGTCGATCCCCTGGTTTTCCGTGAACTGCAAGACTCTGAAGTCTTGCCTGCGCCTTCGGGTGTGCGTCTGAAGATCATGCAGATGTGCCAGCAGGAAGACATTGCGCTGCCGGAGCTGGTGGCGCAGGTGCAGGGTGATCCGGTGCTGGCCGGTCGCCTGATCCAGATTGCCAACATCCCCAACATCAACAAGGGGCGCATGGTGGCCGCCGTCAATATCGAGCTGTTGCTGATGGTCGGTCTGCATGCGGTGCGTCAGATGGCGCTGGCGATCTCGCTGACCGAATCGGCGCGGCGCGGGGATTGCGAGCAGTTCGACTATGACCTGTTCTGGAGCCGTTGCACGGCCATGGCCTGCGCCGGTCAGGCCCTGGGCGACCTGCTGCAGGTGGCGCCGCCGGCAGAAATGTTCACCATCGGTCTGCTGGCCGATATCGGCCGGCTGGGGCTGGCCTCGGCGCGTCCCAAACGTTACGGCGAGCTGCTGCGCACCGGCGTGCAGGGCGCCTCGTTGCGACAGGAAGAAAAGGCACTGTTCGGATTCAACCATCTGGAACTGGCCGCAGCGATGATGCAGGACTGGCTGTTCCCCAAGCTCTTCTGCGAAAGCGTCCTGTATCACGACCAGGCCGACAACACCGGCATGGATGAGCAAGACCGTCAGCAGCGCCTGATCCGCCTGCTGGAACTGGCTGCCTGCGTGGCCGACGTCTGCGTGGCCAGCGATGCCCAGCGGCCGGCCCTGCTGCCGCGTCTGCTGGAACTGGGTGAACGTTTCGAGTTGCCGCTCTCCAGTCTGCAATACCTGTGCGGCCGCGTGTCCTGGGACTGGAGTGAATGGGGAGCATTGCTCAAGGTGCCGACCCGCGTGCTGCGCGAGATCGGCCCGGAGCTGCTCGCTGCGGCGCAACGGCCCGAGTGAATGGATTGCAGTCAGCGTCAGATTTAGTCATGAAAAATCGAAGTTTTTCGTTGCTGATTTGTCAGGTGCCGATGGTACTATCCCCCTCGCTCTGGAAGTGAAGCGCCTCTGTTGATCGTCAGGAACGTTGCAGGAACCGCCCGTGGCCCGCATCTCCCTGTCATCATCAGACTCTGTCCTGACTTCGCTTCCGGCGGCTCGCAAGGCTCGATGAACCCAGCCAGATTGATGTTCCTTCCGTAAAAGCCACGGCATTTACCGCAGCCACCAACGAGGACATATTCATCAATAGGGCCTTGCCTGCGCCTTTCCTGTCCGGAATGCCTGGCAATTTCCTTTGCTAATGTGTCCCCGGCATGGCAGCGGCGCGATTTCCCTTCGGTTCGCTCCGACCACAATGTTGTCTCCGTCGCCTGCGACGTGCTCCGTCACGTCTGCGGCAGGCACGGGTGTGTCATCGTGGCCACGCGAATGCCGTACCGATCAAAATAAAGTACAAGAAAGTGGGGTCTTTCATGAAAAACAAAACCATCCGAGTGTCCTGCCTGACCGCACTGCTGCTGGCCGCCAGTCATCCGGCCTTTGCCGCTCATCCGCTGGTCACCGATGATGCCGGCGTACAAGGCAGTGGCGGCATGCAGCTGGAAATGAATACCGACTGGAGCAGGCAGGACGGCAACGCCGCTCATGTGGGCGGATTGACCTTCACCTACGGCGTGACGGACAAGCTGGACATGTTCTTCAACCTGCCGCAGACCTTCCAGGCTCCGAGCGGCACCGGGGTCGGGGATGTGTCGGTGGGCGCCAAATGGCGTTTCCATGAAGCCGATGGCCTGGCGCTGGCGCTCAAGCCAGAATTGTTCATGCCCAGCGGCGACGAAGAGAAGGGCCTGGGCACCGGCAGAAACAGCATGGCCCTCACCGGCATCGCCTCCTACGAGACCGGCCCGTGGGCGCTGCATGGCAACCTGGGCCTGCGCTACAACCGCTTCAAGCTGGAAAGTGACCGGGAGGGGCAACGCAAGACCCTGTGGCGCGCTTCGGTAGCCGTCGCATATGGCCTCAATGAGCAGTGGCGCCTGGTGGCCGATACCGGCCTGGCACAGAACCCCGACGCTTCCAGCCGCAAGTTGCCCTCCTATGCCCTGGTGGGTGCGATCTGGTCACCCAACAAGACGGTGGACCTGGATGCCGGTGCCAAATTCGGTCTGAACAAGGCTGAGGTGACGCGGCAGTTCGGTGTCGGCGTGACCTTGCACTTCTGATCGGGGAGCCTCGGGGCAGCGCACGGAACTTCATCTCTGTGCGCTGCAACATGCAATGCGCTGGAAAGCCGCGCCAAATCTGCTATCGTTGACCTTGGCGCAAGGCCACGACTAAGGAGACGACATATGGATCTGGTGGAAAAATTCGATGCCAAGGGCAAGACCGGCGCACCTTACCACGTAGAGGTGTACCAGACGCAACAGGACGAGGCTGACCAGGCTGCCCAGGCCTTCAGCCGCAGCTACAAGCTCACCGATGGCCGCGCGCTGGATCCCCTGACCAACGAGAAATTCAGGATCGTTCAGACCGGGGAAAAGATCTACCGCGTCTGAGCCCGCCCTGGACCCGCAACCAGCCGATCAGGCCGGCACCGCAAGGTGGCCGGCCTTTTTGTTGCCTGCGCGGACGGTACAAAGCTTCATATGCAGGTATAAGCACCGTCTGCATTGACAATGGCGCCGGTCATGAGACTGGCGGCGTCCGAGGCCAGGAAGGTCTCTCGGGGCAGGAACTGCGCAGGCAGATCAGAACGCATCCCCCGGCACCCGCACCCAGCCTTCCATCAGCACCCGCGCGCTGCGGCTCATGATGGCCTTGGTGACGACCCACTGGCCGTCTTCCAGCTTCGCTTCCGCACCGACACGCAAGGTCCCGGACGGATGGCCGAAGCGCACGCTGTGGCGTTCGCCTCCACCCGCCGCCAGGTTCACCAGCGTCCCCGGAATGGCCGCTGCCGTGCCGATGGCCACGGCAGCCGTGCCCATCATGGCATGGTGCAGCTTGCCCATGGACATGGCGCGCACCAGTACGTCGGTATCCTGCACGGTGACGGTCTTGCCGCTGGACGAAACGTATTCCTTGGGCGGTGCAACGAAGGCCACCTTGGGCGTGTGCTGGCGGGTGGCTGCTTCTTCCACCTTGTTGATCAGGCCCATGCGGATCGCCCCATGCGCGCGGATCGTTTCGAAGCGCGCCAGCGCGGCGGGATCGCTGTTGATGGCGTCCTGCAGTTCGGTGCCGGTATAGCCGATCTCGTCGGCATTGAGGAAGATGGTCGGGATCCCGGCATTGATCATGGTGGCCTGGAAGCTGCCCACGCCGGGCACTTCCAGGGTATCGACCACATTGCCGGTGGGGAACATGGCGCCACCCGCGCCTTCTTCCTCAGCGGCCGGGTCCATGAATTCCAGCTGGACTTCGGCGGCGGGGAAGGTGACACCATCCAGTTCGAAGTCACCGGTTTCCTGTACCTGTCCGCCGCGAATGGGGACGTGGGCCACGATGGTCTTGCCGATGTTGGCCTGCCAGATGGTGATGACGGCCACACCATCCTGCGGCAGCTTCGAAGGATCCACCAGACCGGCAGAAATCGCGAAGGGGCCGACCGCCGCCGACAGGTTGCCGCAATTGCCGCTCCAGTCGACGAAATCCTTGTCGATGGAGACCTGGCCGAACAGGTAATCGACATCATGACCGGGTCGCTCGCTGCGCGAGATGATGACTGTCTTGCTGGTGCTGGAGGTGGCGCCGCCCATGCCATCGATCTGCTTGCCGTAGGGATCGGGACTGCCGATCACCCGCTGCAGCAGCTTGTCACGCGCGCGGCCCGGGACGCGGGCGGCTTCGGGCAGGTCGTCCAGCTTGAAGAAGACGCCCTTGCTGGTACCGCCACGCAGGTAGGTGGCGGGGATACGGATCTGGGGGACTTGGCTCATGCTTGTTCCTTCGCGTTCTGGCCGACGTTGGCGGAGGCTTCCAGGAAATCCTGGGCGAAGCGCTGCAGCACGCCGCCGGCTTCGTAGATCGAGACTTCTTCGGCGGTATCGAGGCGGCAGGTCACCGGCACTTCCACGCGTTCGCCATTCTTGCGGTGGATCACCAGCGTCAGGTCGGCGCGCGGACGGCGCTGGCCGATGACGTCATAGGTTTCGGTACCGTCGATGCCGTAGGTATTGCGGTTTTCACCGGCCTTGAATTCCAGCGGCAGCACGCCCATGCCGATCAGGTTGGTACGGTGGATGCGCTCGAAGCCTTCTGCCACGATGGCTTCCACACCGGCCAGACGCACACCCTTGGCAGCCCAGTCGCGCGAAGAACCCTGGCCGTAGTCGGCGCCGGCGATGATGATCAGCGGCTGCTTGCGCTCCATGTAGGTTTCGATGGTTTCCCACATGCGCATGACACGGCCCTCCGGTTCCAGGCGCGCCAGTGACCCTTGCTGCACGCTGCCGTCGGCCTTCCTGACCATCTCGTTGAACAGCTTGGGATTGGCGAAGGTGGCGCGCTGCGCAGTCAGGTGGTCGCCGCGATGGGTGGCGTAGGAATTGAAGTCCTCTTCCGGCAAGCCCATCTTGGCCAGGTATTCGCCAGCGGCGCTGTCGAGCAGGATGGCGTTGGAGGGCGAGAGGTGGTCGGTGGTGATGTTGTCGCCCAGCACGGCCAGCGGACGCATGCCCGAGAGCGTACGCTCACCGGCCAGCGCGCCTTCCCAGTAGGGCGGACGGCGGATGTAGGTGCTTTGGGGACGCCAGTCATACAGCGGGCTGACCGACTGGCTGCGGTCCACGCGGGCGGCAAACATCGGCGTGTAGACATTGCGGAACTGCTGCGGCTTGACGGCGGCGGCCACCACGGCGTCGATTTCTTCATCGCCGGGCCAGATGTCCTTCAGGCGGATTTCGCGGCCCTCGGCGGTCACGCCCAGCACGTCCTGTTCGATGTCGAAGCGGATGGTGCCGGCAATGGCATAGGCCACCACCAGCGGTGGCGAGGCCAGGAAAGCCTGCTTGGCGTAAGGATGGATGCGGCCATCGAAATTGCGGTTGCCGGACAGTACGGCGGTGCTGTAGAGATCGCGGTCGATGATCTCCTGCTGGATCTTGGGATCGAGCGCGCCGGACATGCCGTTGCAGGTGGTGCAGGCAAACGCCACGATGCCAAAGCCCAGTTTTTCCAGGTCGGCGGTCAGTCCGGCTTCTTCCAGATACAGTTCAACGGCCTTGGAGCCGGGCGCCAGCGAGCTCTTGACCCAGGGCTTGCGGGTCAGGCCCAGGCGATTGGCGTTGCGCGCCAGCAGACCGGCGGCGATCACGTTGCGCGGGTTGCTGGTATTGGTGCAACTGGTGATGGCGGCGATGATGACGGCGCCGTCGGGCATCTTGCCCGGTTCGTTCTCGACCTTGCCGGCGATGCCTTGGGCGGCCAGTTCGGAGACCGGCAGGCGCTTGTGCGGATTGCTCGGCCCCGCCAGGGTGCGCACCACGGTGGAGAGGTCGAAGCGCAGTACGCGCTCGTACTCGGCTTTGCTCAGAGTGTCGGACCACAGGCCCGCTTGCTTGGCATAGGTTTCCACCAGCTTGACCTGCTCATCGTCGCGGCCGGTCAGCTTCAGATAATCGATGGTCTGCTGGTCGATCGAGAACATGGCCGCCGTGGCGCCATATTCCGGCGCCATGTTGGAAATGGTGGCGCGGTCACCCAGGGTCAGGCTGGCGACGCCCTCGCCGTAGAATTCCAGATAGGCGCCCACCACCTTCTGCTTGCGCAGGAATTCGGTGAGCGTAAGCACAATGTCGGTGGCGGTAATGCCCGGCTGGCGGCGCCCGGTCAGTTCCACCCCGATGATGTCGGGCAGGCGCATCCAGGAGGCGCGGCCCAGCATGACGTTTTCGGCTTCCAGGCCGCCCACGCCGATTGCAATCACACCCAGCGCATCCACGTGCGGGGTGTGGCTGTCGGTGCCGACCAGGGTGTCGGGGAAGGCCACGCCATCCTTGGCATGGATCACCGGCGACATCTTCTCCAGATTGATCTGGTGCATGATGCCGTTGCCGGGCGGGATCACGTCCACGTTCTCGAAGGCCAGCTTGGTCCAGTCGATGAAGTGGAAGCGGTCTTCATTGCGGCGGTCTTCAATCGCACGATTCTTTTCAAACGCCTGCGGATCATCGCCGCCACATTCCACCGCCAGCGAGTGGTCCACGATCAGTTGCACCGGTACCACCGGATTGACCTTGGCCGGGTCGCCGCCCATGTCGGCAATCGCGTCGCGCAAGCCGGCCAGGTCCACCAGCGCGGTCTGGCCCAGGATGTCGTGGCACACCACGCGCGCCGGGAACCACGGGAAATCCAGCTCACGCTTGCGCTCGATCAACTGGCGCAGCGAATCGGTGAGGGTGGCCGGATCACAGCGGCGCACCAGGTTTTCTGCCAGCACGCGGGACGTGTAGGGCAGGGTTTCCCAACTGCCGGGACGAATCGCCTCGACGGCGGCGCGGGCGTCGAAGTAGTCCAGTCGGGTGCCGGGCAGTTGCTTGCGGTATTGGGTATTCATGGCGGTTGGCTCGTGTCTCGTTGATGGAATGGTTCTTGTACGGGGGATGCGTTCAGGCCTGGTCACGCTGCTGGCCTGAGCCGCCGGGACCGGTCTGGGCGATCTGGTGTTCGATGTTGCGGCGGGAAGCGCCGATGTGGCGCCGCATGAGCAGGTCGGCCAGTTCACCGTCGCCGTCTGCCAGGGCATCGAGGATGCGGTGATGTTCGGCAAAGGCCTGGCGCGGACGGTTGGGGGTGGCCGAATACTGAATGCGGTACATGCGCGCCAGCTGGTACAGCTCGCCGCAGAGGATGCGGGTCAGGATCTGGTTGCCGCTGGCCTGGATGATCTTGTAATGGAAGTCGTAGTCGCCTTCCTGTTGATAATAGCCGCGCCCGGCCTGGAAGGCCTCGTCTTTCTCGTGGGTATCGAGCACCCGTCGCAGTTCGTCCAGCTCGGCCCGACTCATGCGTTGCGCGGCCAGGCGGCAGGCCATGCCTTCCAGCGATTCGCGGATCTGGAACAGTTCCACCAGACCCTCCAGCGTCAGCGACACCACCCGCGCACCCACATGCGGCACGCGTACCAGCAGGTTCTGGCCCTCCAGCCGATGGATGGCCTCACGCAAGGGCCCCCGGCTGATGCCATAGGTGCGCGCCAGTTCAGGTTCGGAAATCTTGCTGCCTGGCGCAATCTCACCCTGCACGATGGCGCTCTGAATCTTGCGAAAAACGTGTTCGGAGAGCGTTTCTCCCTCACGTTCGGCGCCGGGCAGTGCAATCAGCTCGCTCATGGGTTTTTCGTCGTGTCGACAATATTTTGAAATTGATGCGTTTCATCATAGCACTTTGCCCAAAAAAGGGAAGAAGTGTCGACACTAGAATATTTTCGGCACTGGGTAGTAAAAAAATAGCATGAGGCAATTTTCGTTACAGGTGAGAAAATTCAGCCGCCCGCTGGGAATATATGAAGAAGCGTCTCAAAATTTTTCTATTTATTTCCTTATATGCGGGAATCGTTCGCCCAAAGTGAGAATTTAACCTTATATTGCCGCCATGGACTCTCCACAAACCTCTACCATCGTTGACCGCGTTCTCCACGTACTCGCCGGCGTGGCCCGTGCCGGCAAGCCCGTCAGTGCCAAGCAGATTGCTGCGATGGTGCAACAACCGGTCAGTACCGTTTATCGCCACCTGGCATCCCTGAAGAAGTGGGGCTTGTTGCAGGAGCACATGAATTCCGGCACCTTCGAGCCGGGTCCGACCGGTGTGCAGCTGGCGTGGGGGTTCGATCAGAATTCCAACCTGATCAGCCAGAGTCGCGAGGAAATCATTTCCCTGGTCCAGCGCAGCGGCGAGAGCGTGGGCCTGCTGGTACCGATCAACGGCCAGATGGTCTGCATCGCCATGGAAGAAAGTGACCAGCCTTTGCGCTGTTCCTTTACCAAGGGGCGGGCACATCCCTTGCTTAAGGGAGCATCGGCCAAGAGCCTGCTGGCTTTCATGCCGCGCAAGCTGCAACAGAAACTAGTGGCCGACCAGCTGGGCGACAAGCCCGAGGAAGCCGCCGCGCTGGAGGCGCAGCTCGATGAAATCCGCCGCCGTGGCTACTCCATCAGCGAGAGCGAAGTGGACCTGGGCGTGTGGGGTGTCTCGGTGCCCATCATGACGTCCAATGGCCGTCTGGAAGGCACCATCACCTTGATGGCACCGGCGCTGCGCGTGGGCAATCGCGAGCAGGAACTGGTCCGCATGACGGTGGAGTCCGCGCAGCGCATCTGCAATCGTTTTTAAGCCAGTCAGGCTGCGCCGTCCGCAGAAGACGGTGCTGGCTGGACGCGGGAGGACCCTGTCCGGGTCCGGGGATGAATAATCCATTTGCGCCGGTAACCCGGCGTCCAGTCCATGTCGTCGTTTCTACCGAGGAACTCATGATGAAGCTTTCCAAGCTGCTTTGCGCCTTTATGGTCAGCCTGTCCCTGCTGGTGGCGGTCGCGCCGGCCGCCCGCGCTGCCGATAACGTGATCCGTGTCGGCACCGATGCCACCTTCCCGCCGATGGAGTTCGTCAAGGATGGCAAGCGCACCGGCTTTGATGTCGAACTGATGGAAGCCCTGGCCAAGACCATGGGCAAGAAGATCCAGTGGGTCGACATCGACTTCAAGGGCCTGATCCCCGGCCTCATCTCCAACCGTTTCGACATTGCCGCCTCGGCCATCTACATGACCGACGAGCGTCGCAAGGTGGTCACCTTCAGCGATCCCTATTACCGTGGTGGTCTGGCCGTGCTGGTGCGGCGTGACGACAACAGCATCAAGGTGCCGGAAGACCTGAACCGCGGCAAGCGCGTCTCGGTCCAGGTCGGGACCAAGTCGGTGAGCTATCTGCGTGACAACTTCCCCGGCGTGGAACGCGTGGAAGTCGAAAAGAACCAGGCCATGTTCGATCTGCTGGCCACCGGCCGCGTCAATGCGGTGGTGACCGGCCGTCCGGCTGCGGTCGAATATGCGCGTACCCAGCCGCTGGTGCGGGTGCTGGACAAGGGACTCACGACCGAACTGTATGGCTTTGCCCTGCGCAAGGACGATACCGTGCTCACCGAGCATCTCAACAAGGCGCTGCAGACGCTGCGCATCAACGGGACCTACGACGCGCTGACCGACAAGTGGTTCGGCAAGAAACAGTAAGCGCCTCCACGCCTGGCCCGGCCATTGCACCGGGCACCTCCATCTTCCTTGTGCATGCTCGACCTGGTCTGCTTGATGCCGGCCGGGCCAGGGCCTCCTTTTGCCGGAGCACCTCATGAAACTGGATTTTTCGGGCGTCTGGGACAACTGGCCCTCGCTCCTCCACGGCACCCTGGTGACCGTGGAAATCACCGCCGCCTCGCTGGTGCTGGGCTGCGTGCTGGGCCTGCTGGTCGGCCTGGGCCGGCTCAACCCGCAGCGCCGCCTGCTCTACGGACTGTGTACCTTCTATCTCACGCTGGTGCGGGGGACGCCCTTGCTGGTGCAATTGTTCCTGTGGTTCTTCGGGCTGCCGCACGTGGGCGTGATCCTGCCGGCCTACGTGTGCGGAATCCTCGGGCTGGGCATCTATAGCGGCGCCTACATTTCTGAAATCGTGCGCGGCTCCATCCAGTCCATCGAGCGCGGGCAGATGGAAGCGGCACGCTCGCTGGGCCTGCCATATCGCATGGCGATGCGGCGCGTGGTCCTGCCGCAGGCCTTCGTGCGCATGATCCCGCCCCTGGGCAATGAATTCATCGCGCTGATCAAGAACTCGGCTCTGGTCTCGCTGCTGACCATCGCCGACCTGATGCACGAAGGCGAGAAGATCATCAGCATTACCTACCGCTCGCTGGAGACCTATCTGGTCATCGCGCTCATCTACCTGGTGCTGACCAGCGTGACCACGCTGGCGCTGCGCCGCATCGAGAAGGTCCTGCGCTCGGAAGGGAGGGTGTGATGCAAGAACTCATGGTCAACGTCAAGGGCTTGCGCAAATCCTTCGGCAGCCAGCTGGTCCTCAAGGATATCGATTTTGTCGTGGCACCCAGTCAGGTGGTGGTCATCATCGGCCCCAGCGGCAGCGGCAAGAGTACTTTCCTGCGCTGCCTCAACGGGCTGGAGACCGCCGAGGGCGGCACGGTAGTGGTGAGCGGACATCCGGTGGTGGAGGGCGGACGCATGATGCCCGAGGCCATGCTCGACGCCCTGCGCGCCGAGGTGGGCATGGTGTTCCAGTCCTTCAACCTGTTTCCCCATCTGAGCGTGCTGGACAACATCACCCTGGCGCCTACCTGCCTGCGCGGCGTACCGCGCAGGACGGCCCAGGAGCAGGGGCTGCAACTGCTCAGGAAGGTCGGGCTGGAGCACAAGGCCAGGGACTATCCCGGCACCCTGTCAGGTGGCCAGAAGCAGCGGGTGGCCATTGCCCGTGCGCTGGCCATGGCGCCCAAGGTGATGCTCTTCGACGAACCCACCTCGGCGCTGGATCCGGAACTGGTCGGCGAAGTGCTGCAAGTGATGAAGGATCTGGCCGGCGAAGGCATGACCATGCTCATCGTCACGCACGAGATGGGTTTTGCGCGCGAGGTGGCCGATGTGGTGGTGGTGATGGATCACGGCAGCATCGTCGAATCCGGCCCCCCTTCCGAGATTTTTACTTCACCTCGTGAGGCGCGCACCCGCAGTTTCTTGCAAACCATGCTGGCCCGCGAGGTGGGCCATGACGCGTAAGGCCGGTAGGCTGGCGGTCTCCGGGCCGCCGTCACGAACTGGCGCCATCCGGTTTGTCGGTGCGCTGGGCGAGGTGGATGCCGTGCCCTGGAAGAACGAGGGCGGGCAGACCCGCGAACTGTGCGTGGAGCCCCCGGAGGCTGATTTCGCCAGTTTCGTGTGGCGCGTCAGCGTGGCCGATGTGGGCGCGGATGCCGATTTTTCCAGCTTCGAGGGCATCGACCGCACCATCGTTCTGCTCGAAGGCGGCGGCTTCACCATGCACAGTGCGGGGCGGCAGGTGCACGATCTGGCGCACTGCTTTGTCCCGCATGCCTTCCCCGGCGAGCAAGCGGTCCAGGTGCGGCTGCATGGTGCACCGACGCTGGACTTCAACCTGATGGTGCGGCGCGAATTCGCAGAGGGCAGGGTAGTGGTACTGGACGAGCGCAATTCCCGCCGCCTGCCCGGCAACAGTGTCTTGTTGTATGTGGCACGGGGCTCGGCCTGCCTGTCCGATGAACATGGCCTGCAACAATCCCTGCGCGCGGGCGAATTTGCGCGCCTGGCTCCGGGCGATGGCGCAGCAATGCCGGACCTTCTGTGCGCGCCGGGAGCAATTGCATTGCTGGTCTGCATCGTCCCGAGGTGACGGAAAGAACGAGCAGGTGAGCCTCGAAACGCCGATATCGCACTGATTCCACCCGCTGCAAGCGGCAGAGCGAGGTCCGGCATACACTACACAACCGCCAATAACAAAGGTGAGCACATGGCATCGCTTGGCGAACCAACACTGCAACAAGCGCAGGCGCATCCACAGCAGCAGGCGCTGTTCTGCCCGCTGGCGCTGCTGCCGGATGGCTGGCAGCGCAACGTCCTGCTGCGCTGGGATGATACCGGCAGGCTCATTGAGGTCAGCGCCGGCAGCTCCTGCGGCACGGCCAGGCAGGCCGCCGGGCCGGTGATTGCCGGCATGCCCAACCTGCATTCACATGCCTTCCAGCGCGCCATGGCCGGCTTGACCGAAGTCATGGGCAGCCCGTCGGACTCTTTCTGGAGCTGGCGCAAGCTGATGTATCGCTTTGCCCAGCGCCTGCAGCCCGAGCATCTGGAAGCCATCGCCCGTCATCTGTACATCGAGATGCTCAAGGCCGGTTACACCTCGGTCTGCGAATTCCATTATCTGCATCATGCCCCAGGCGGCTTGCCCTATGCCGATCGCGCCGAACTGGCCCTGCGGCTGATGCAGGCGGCGGCCGATGTCGGTATCGGCATGACCCTGCTGCCGGTGCTGTACCAGTACGGCGGATTTGGCGGCCAGCCCAGTTCGGGCGAGCAGGCGCGCTTCATCAGCTCCCCCGATGCGCTGCTGGCGCTGCGCGAACGCCTGCTGCAAGCCTTGCCGGAGAACCCGATGCGCCGCTATGGCGTGGCACCGCATTCGCTGCGGGCGGTGTCGCCACAGGGGCTGGAGGAACTGGTCATCGGTTTGCGTCGCCAGCGCGGCGGGCACGACGCCCCGGTCCACATCCACATCGCCGAGCAATGGCGCGAAATCCAGGATTGCCTGGCCTGGTGCGGCCAGCGCCCGGTGCAGTTGCTGCTCTCCCTGCAGGAAGTGGATGGCCGCTGGTGCCTGATCCACGCCACCCACATGGATCAGGCGGAATACCAGGCGCTGGCGGCCAGTGGCGCGGTGGTGGGACTGTGCCCCACCACCGAGGCCAATCTGGGTGATGGCATCATCGATGCCGGGCAGTTGCTGCATTCCCGTACGCCCTGGGGCATTGGTTCGGACAGCCATATCGCCATCAACCCGCGGTCCGAATTGCGGCTGCTGGAGTACGGACAGCGGCTGCATCACCGGCGACGCAATGTCCTGGCGTCCGAAGCGGCACCGGCCACGGCCGACCGTCTGTTCATCCAGGCCGTCGCCGGTGGTGCCGCCGCCTGCGGCCGCGCGGTCGCCGGGCTGGCCGTGGGACAGCAGGCCGATTTCGTGATCCTCGACGGCGATGATGTCAACCTGGCCGACCGCAGTCCGGCGCAACTGCTCTCGGCGCTGGTATTTTGCGAACACGATGGCCAGCCCATCCGGGATGTCCATGTCGGCGGGCGTCAGGTCGTCAGCGCCGGGCAGCACCCCTTGCAGGACCAGGCGCGCCGCGCCTATCGCGACACGATGGCCGATTTGTTGAAAGAGTGAGGAAGTTCCATGCAAGACATGCTCAATGCGATCTACCAGCTTCACCAGGGCAGCTCGCCGCTGCTCATTTCCATGCCACACGTCGGTACGCTGCTACCGGAGGAACTGCGGTCCTCCTACAGCCCGGTCGGCTTGCAGGTCGACGATACCGATTGGCACATCGCCGAACTCTATGACTTTGCGGCCGATCTTGGGGCGTCGGTAATTCGTCCTTTTCATTCACGTTACGTGATCGATCTCAACCGGCCGGCGGACGGACAGAGCCTGTACCCGGGGCAGAACACCACCGGATTGTGTCCGCTGACGACCTTCGACAATCTGCCGCTCTACCGTGATGGCTGCGAGCCCGATGCCACCGAGATCGCACGGCGCCTGCAACGCTACTGGCATCCCTATCACGCCGCCCTGCAGGCCGAGCTGGCACGGTTGAAGTCACTGCACGGTTACGCGCTGCTGTGGGACGCCCATTCGATCCGTTCGGTGATTCCGCACCTGTTCGACGGCGAGCTGCCGGTCTTCAATTTCGGCACGGCCAGCGGCGCCGCCTGCGCCCCCGGCGTGGGCGAGGACTTGCTGGCGCTGGCGCAGCAACTGGCACCGCATAGTCCGGCGGTGCTCAATGGCCGTTTCAAGGGCGGCTACATCACCCGGCATTACGGACAACCGGCACAGCAGGTGTACGCCATCCAGCTGGAGCTGGCCCAGCGCAGCTACATGCAGGAACACTCGCCCTACGCCCTGCAGGCCGCGCTGGCAGAGCAGGTCAGGCCGGTGCTGGCGCAACTGGTGAGGCGCTTCATGGCGTTTCGACCCGCCGCGGCCGGCGCCATTTGATCCAGCGCAAAGGCAGGGCGGCTGTGACGCTGCAGCCGGTACGGCTTGATACATGTCAAATCCGTCCATGCAGGTGAGGCTTAGTATGCAGTCATACCAAGTCAACGCATTCCAGTCACCTGCTGAGGTCATCATGTTCAAGAACATCCTGTTGGCAACCGATGGTTCCCGTCTGTGCAACGAGTCCGTGAAGGCTGCCATCGCGCTGGCCAAGAGCTGCGGCAGCACTCTGGTCGGCTTGTCGGTGGCAGGCAACCTGCGGGCCCTGTCGATTCCCGAAGTCAGCGTCGGCGTGGATGTGGAGCGTACCGATGAGGCCGGGCGTGAACGCGCAATGGCCAGCGTCGAGATGATCACCGCGATGGCCCGTAAAGAAGGCGTGCCCTGCACCGTGCAGGTGGCACAGGGCGGGCGTCCCTACGAAGAAATCATGCGCGTAGCCGAGCGCGAGCATTGTGATGCCATCATCATGGCCTCCAAGGCGCGTTCCACACTGGGGCGGCTGCTGCTGGGCAGCCAGACGCAGAAGCTGCTGGCACACAGCAAGGTTCCCGTGCTGGTGTATCGCTGATTGCCGAAAAGATGAGGAGATGAAGAGATGAAGAGATGCGCATGAAATGCGTGCGCATCGGACGGTTCAAGATACCGTCATGAAGGTTTGTGGTGTGGAGGGTCGGGCCGTTCCTGTGGAGAGGGACGGCCCATTTTTTTTGTCCGCGCATGGCCAGCCTTCGGCCGAAAGATTGGAGAAAAGCCGCCGCCTTTGTTACAGTCAGGCCTTGTTTTGATGACGACAACAAGGAGCCCGCATTGACCCCATCCCCTCACCAGCACCAAGGCGGCAACGCCTTTGCCCGATTCTTCGCCCATGAAGCCGCTGGCGGCATCGTTCTGGGCATCGCGACCGTACTGGCCCTGATCATCAGCAACAGCGGCTGGCGAGACACCTACGAGGCTTTCACCCGCATCCCGGGCACGGTCGACATCGGCGGCCTGGTGGTCCTTTCCAAGCCCTTGCTGCTGTGGGTCAACGATCTGTGGATGGCGGTTTTCTTCTTCCTGGTCGGGCTGGAAATCAAGCGTGAATTCGTCGAGGGCGAACTGGCCTCGCGCAAGCAGGCCATCCTGCCAGCGGCGGCGGCCCTGGGCGGCATGCTGGTGCCGGCCGGCATCTATGCCCTCATCAACCTGGGCGACCCGGTGGCCCTGCGCGGCTGGGCCATTCCGGCGGCCACCGACATCGCCTTTGCCATCGGCATCGTGATGTTGCTGGGTTCGCGCGTGCCGACCTCGCTCAAGGTCTTCCTCACGGCCGTGGCCATCATTGATGACCTGGGCGCCATTGTGGTCATCGCGCTCTTCTATACCGACCATCTCTCGCTGGGCATGCTGGCCGGTGCCGGAGTCGGGACGCTGGTGCTGCTGCTGCTCAATCGCAGCGGTGTGCGGCGCGCCGATATCTACATCGTCGTCGGGCTGGTGATCTGGGTGTGCGTGCTCAAGTCCGGCATTCACGCCACCCTGGCCGGTGTGGTCACCGCGCTGGCCATCCCCATGCGCGATGCCGACGACCAGCCGCTGGCAGGCGCCCTGGAGCATGGCCTGCATCCCTGGGTGGCCTTCCTGGTGCTGCCCATGTTTGCCTTCGCCAATGCCGGCGTGTCCTTGCAGGGCATGTCGCTGGGCAGTCTGTTCGAACCGATACCGCTGGGCATCGCCGGCGGGCTGGTGCTGGGCAAGACCATCGGCGTGTTCGGTGCGGCCTGGCTGATGATCCGCAGCGGACTGGCGGCCGCGCCTGCCGGCGCCAGCACCCGACAGTTCGTGGGCGTCTGCATGCTGTGCGGCATCGGCTTCACCATGAGCCTCTTCATCGGCGGCCTGGCCTTCCAGGGATTGAGCCCGGACTTCGAAGCCAAGCTCAAACTGGGCGTACTCGGCGGCTCCATCCTGGCCGGAATGCTGGGAACCCTGGTGCTGTGGCGCAAGGAGATATAAGCGGCGTGAACATCTCGGTGCGTCTCTTTCTCCTCGTATCCACCTGGCGCGATGTCCTACATAAACATCATAAATACGCTTACGAGACGCACCAAGTCGCTATTTGGCGACGATTTACCGACTTTTTGTTTTGCAATGCAAAAAATTATATAAAAAATAAGTTATTGCACACCATTAGTGCGATTCCACCTGGAAACGGGCCTCTCGCGGGCTTTCGCTTCCACATGACGAAGTGAATCCCTACGACAACGAAATGCGCACTATGAGCTCGGCCATGAATTGCTGCTGCGCAGAACAAGCCCTTGTTTACATCAGCTTTTGGCAGTAGCAAGATATTTGCACGGGCCTGTAGCGGCGCGGCGTGGAAGGGCGCTGACGCTGATACTACTGACAACAGCGCCCGCAGCAAGCCGGGGATATTGTCGTTTCGACATTTTCACCCCTTGGGACGATAAGCCGGGCGAATAACAGTCCGGCCATCAAAAGCAGAGGAGACAAGCATGAAACTGATGGAATTGCTCATGAGCTACGGTAGCCAGGCACTGGTGTGGTACGCGATGTACGTGGTCGTGGGCAGCTGCGCCTTTGGTGCCTACGTCTGGCGCCGTACGCATTTCGGTCACTGATCCTCTCACCATCATCCTGACGCAGACTGGCCTTGTGGCCGGTGCTGCGTGTTCGAGGCAAGCCGGGGAGTCCGTACCAGTACTGGCCTGAAGCATGCCGTTTTCCATCCTGCGCAAGGGCGTGGACATGGGAACGGTGCCGTGCTGGTGACCTGCGCGCTTGGTCGTTTCACTACCGCATTTTCTTCTCGCAACGGCGGGGAGCGTCCGCTCGGCGCTCCCCGCCGTTTGTCGTTCCGGTGCCGGTGCCGGTCTGCCGAATCCTTCCTTACGCGTTCATCCGAGATGAAAAAAAAAGCTGCACCGCAGCTTTATTTTCTGATTTTGCGGTGCTATTCTCCAATCCGCGCAAACGTTTGCGCACCGATAACGGCGTCTATCTAGGGCCTGTTCACACTTAATCTGCGAGATGCGTTGCCCCCAGAAGGCGTGGTGGCAAGGCGCGCGTCAGGGCTGGTGGTGGTGCCACCAGCCCT
>NZ_JABXGG010000027.1:0-28278 GCF_022627875.1 Herbaspirillum sp. C7C8 | reverse complement strand
TATCGCACCGGGGACCTGGTGCGCTGGCGCGAGGATGGGCAATTGATGTATCTGGGTCGGCTGGATCATCAGGTCAAGCTGCGCGGGCTGCGCATCGAACTGGGCGAGATCGAGGCCGCCTTGCTGGCGCAAGCTTCGATTCGTGAAGCAGTGGTGGTGGCGGTGGAGGGCCAGCGCCTGGCGGCGTATGTATCGCTGCAACAGGGCCATGGACATGACGAGGCGGCATTGAAGACGGCGCTGGCCGCGCATCTGCCCGAGTACATGGTACCGGCCATCATCATGGTGCTGCCGGCGCTGCCCCTGAACACCAATGGCAAGATCGACCGCAAGGCCCTGCCGCCGGTGCAGATCAGCCAGGAGAGCGACTACAGCGCCCCGCAAGGCGAGATTGAACTGGCGCTGGCAGCGATCTGGCAAGACGTGCTGGGCCTGCCCCAAGTTGGGCGACAGGATAATTTCTTCGCGCTCGGCGGTGATTCCATCCTCAGCCTGCAGATCATCGCGCGCCTGCGCAAGCGCGGCTGGAAACTGACGCCGCGCCAGTTGTTCGATCGCCAGACCATCGCCCAACTGGCCGAGGTGGCCGAGGTGGCACAAGCCATCGATCATCCCCTCCCTCCCGCAGCCGCGCCGGTCACTGTGAGTGGTCCCGATATCAGCCTGCTGGCCTCGGCCGACCTGCCGGTGCTGCCGGTGCCGCCGGATCAGGTGGCCGCCGTCTACCCGCTCTCGCCGATGCAGACCGGGATGCTGTTTCACAGCGTCTACGACCACGGCAGCGCCGCCTATCTCAACCAGCTGCGCATCGATATCGATGGCGAGCTGGATGTGGCGCGCCTGTGCCATGCCTGGCAAGCGGTGCAGGACCGGCACGAGGTCTTGCGCACCGGCTTCCTGGCCGAGCATGTGCCGCCGTTGCAATGGGTGGCGCGCTCCCTGGCGCTGCCCGTCGCACAAGCCGACGTGCGTGCCTCCAGTGACCCCGAGACCGCACTCGAAGCGATCGCCGCCGAGCAGTTGAGGCGCGGTTTCGATCTTGCACGTCCGCCGCTGCAGCGCCTGATGCTGGTGCGCACCGGTACTACGCGCCATCATTTCATCTGGACCGTCCACCACCTGTTGCTGGATGGCTGGAGTACGTCGCAACTGCTGGGCGAGGTGGTGCGGCATTATCACGGACAAGCCGCCAGCACGCCGGTGCAGGGAGGCTACCGCCACTACATCGGCTGGCTGCAGCAACAGGATGGCGAGGCTGCGCGCCGCCATTGGCAGGACAGCCTGGCCGCGCTGTCGGCACCGACCTATCTGCACCAGGCCTGCGCCCCCGCACAACAGGCGGTGGCAGGGCATGAGGCAGGCGACGGCGAATACAAGGTCTTGCTGTCGCTAGCGCAGACCGAGCAACTGCATGGCTTCGCACGCGCGCAACGCGTCACCCTCAACACCCTGTTGCAGGCTGCCTGGGGGCTGGTGCTGCAACGTTATACCGGACAGCCGACGGTCTGCTTCGGCGCGACCGTGGCGGGGCGACCCGAGGAGCTGGAGGGCGTGCAGCAATGGCTGGGCCTGTTCATCAATACCTTGCCGGTGCTGGTGCCGGCGGCGCACGCCCAGCCCGTCGGGCAGTGGCTGCAACAGCTGCAGGAGCAGAACCTGGGTGCGCGCGCCTTCCAGCACACGCCGCTCTACGAGATCCAGCGCTGGCACAGTCATCTGGGCCAGAGCCTGTTCGACAGCATCCTGGTATTCGAGAACTATCCCATCGACAGTGTCCTGCGCGGCGATCAGACGCAAGGGCCCCGTTTCCGCCGCACCCATACCCGCGAGCAGACCAACTATCCGATGACGGTGGGCGTAGCGCCTGGGGATGGCGTGCAGAGCGGGCTGCAGGTCGGTTTGCGCTATCAGCGCCAGCACTTCGATGACGCCACCGTGCAGCAGATTGCCCGTCATCTGCTGCACGGCTTGCAGGCGTTGACGCAATCGGCCACGCGCGCCGTGGGTGAGGTGGCACTGCTGGCACAGGATGAGCAACAGGCCTTGCTGCAGTTGGGACAGGCCGAGCCCGGCGACATGGAGCGTGCGCCGGTGCACCAGCTGTTTTCGCAGATCGCACGACGCCAGCCAGAGGCCGAGGCCGTGGTGATGGGCGAACTCAGCCTGTCCTATGGCGAGCTCGAGCAACGTTCCAATCGCCTGGCCCGCCAGTTGCTGGCACACGGGCAGCCCGCCGCGGCAGGCGAGCAACGCATCGCCGTGGCACTGCCGCGTTCGCCGGAAATGATCGTGGCCCTGCTGGGCATACTCAAGGCGGGCGCGGCCTATGTGATGATCGATCTGGAGGCACCCCAGGAGCGCGTGGCCTACATGCTGCGCGATGCCCGGGTTGGCCTGGTGCTCGCCCAAGGGCAACCCTGGCCCGCACTGGCGCAACAGGAGGGGCCCGAGTGGCTGGATATGGACCAGCTGGCGCAAGACGATGTTCTCCCCGGACTGCCTGCCGTCGAGACCAGCCCGGAGAGCCTGGCCTATGTCATTTACACTTCCGGCTCCACGGGCCGGGCCAAGGGGGTGGAAGTGGCGCACGCAGCGCTGTCCATGCACATCCAGGCCACCGCCGCACTCTACGAGATGGGGCCGCAGTCGCGCGAACTGCATTTCCTCTCCTTCAGCTTCGATGGCGCGCATGAGCGCTGGATGACGGTGCTCAGTGCAGGCGGCGCGCTGGTGCTGCGCGATCCCGAACTGTGGACGCCCGAGCAGACGGTCGCAGCGCTGCACCGGCATCGCATCACCCATGCCGGTTTCCCGCCGGTCTATCTGAAGCAGCTGGCCGACTGGGTCGAGCGCAGCGGCAATGCACCACCGGTCTTCCTGTACTCCTTCGGCGGCGAGGCCATGCCGCGCGAGACCTTTGAACAGGTACAGCGCGTGCTGCATCCGCAGCGCCTGATCAACGGCTATGGGCCGACCGAAACGGTGGTCACGCCGCTGGTCTGGAAAGCCGGGGCGAACCAGCCCTGCGAGGTGCCGTATGCGCCCATCGGCCGACCGGTTGGACAGCGTAGTGCCATGATCCTGGATGACCGGCTGCAATTGCTGCCGCCCGGTGTGGCCGGCGAGCTCTACATCGGCGGCACCGGACTGGCGCGCGGTTATCTCGATCGTCCCGGGCTGACCGCGGCTTCCTTCCTGGCCGATCCTTTCGGCGCGCCGGGGCAGCGCATGTATCGCACCGGCGACCTGGCGCGCTGGGGCAAGGACGGCCAGATCGTCTATCTCGGACGTATCGACCATCAGGTCAAGATCAAGGGCTTCCGCATCGAACTGGGCGAGGTCGAGGCAGCGTTGCTGGCCCAGCCTGCGGTGCGGCAGGCGGTGGTGGTGGTGCGCACCCTGGGCGGCATCGATCGCTTGCTGGCCTATGTCAGTGCGCATCCGGAGCACCTGCCTGATGTGGGGGCGATCCAGCAGGCGCTGGCTGACAGTCTGCCGTCCTACATGCTGCCCAGCCGCATCATCGTGCTGCCGGCGCTGCCGCTCAATGCCAATGGCAAGATCGACCGCAAGGCGCTGCCGCAGGAGCTGCCGGCCACGCCGGAAAGCGCGCCGGGCGATGCGCCCGAGGGCGAGCTGGAGATGCTGATCGCGGCCAGCTGGGCCGACGTACTGGGGGTGCAGCGGGTCGGCCGGCATGACAATTTCTTTGAGCTGGGCGGCGATTCCATCCTCAGCCTGCAGATCATCGCGCGCCTGCGCCAGCAGGGCTGGAAACTGACGCCGCGCCAGATCTTCGAGCTGCAGACCGTGGCGGCACTGGCCCAGGCGGCCAGTCCGGCCGAGCCAGTGACGCAGCAGGCAGCCGCTGGGAGCGAGGCCGACGATGGTGCCGTGCCGTTGCTGCCGATCCAGGCCGATTTCCTGGCCACCCCCATCCCGCAGCGGCATCACTGGAATCAGGCCATCTTGCTGCACAGCGTCCAGCCCATCGATTTCAGCGCGATGCAGCAGGCCCTGGTCGATGTGGTCAACCATCACGATGCCCTGCGCATGGAGTTTCGCAAGGACGCGCAGGGCCAGTGGCTGCAGGCCTATGGTCCGCGCCGGGAACGCGATGCCGATGCGTCGTTGCTGTGGCAGGCGCAGCTGCATGCGCCTGCCGAACTGGACGCCTTCTGCGCGCGCGTACAGCGCAGCCTGCATCTGGAGCGCGGCCCCTTGCTGCGAGCCGGCAGCATGGCACTGGAGGACGGCAGCTGGCGCTTGCTGCTGGTGGTGCACCATCTGGTGGTCGATGGGGTGTCCTGGCGCATCCTGCTGGAAGACCTGCAGCAGGCCTATCGCCAGCGCCTGGCGCATGCCGAGCCGAACTTGCCGCCACGCACTGCCTCCTATCGCCAGTGGGGCCGCCGCTTGCAGGCTCAGGCGGCCATGCGCGCCCGGGAGTTCGATTACTGGCGCTCCCTGACCGAACTGCCTGCCAGCCTGCCATGCGATCATCCCGATGCGCCCCTGCTGGCCGCCGACCAGGCCCGCGTGGCATGTCGACTGGATGCGGTACAAACGCAGGCGCTGATCAAGCAGGCAGCGGCGGCTTATCGCACCCGCATCAATGATCTGCTGCTGGCCGCACTGGGACGTGCACTGGGACAGTGGGGCGGCATGGCGCAGCTGCTGATCACGCTGGAAGGACATGGCCGCGAGCAGCTGGAGAGCGGCGGCGAGGCGCTGGATGTGTCCCGCACCATAGGCTGGTTCACCAGCGTCATGCCGGTGGCCTTGCCCACGGCCGGCGAATGGCCCACGCTGATCCGCGCCGTCAAGAGCCTGCTGCGCAGCCTGCCGGACAACGGCATCGGCTACGGTCTGTTGCGCCAGTGGGGCGATGATGCCCAGCGCCGGGTCTTGCAGCGCATGCCCAAGCCGGCGCTGGCCTTCAACTATCTGGGCCAGTTCGACGGCAATTTCCGGGAGGAGGGCGGCTGGCAGCCCGCCGTCGAATCACCTGGCGCCTCGCGCGATCCGGCCGCACCGCTGGGCTGCGAGCTGTCCATCAATGGCCAGGTGGTCGGGGGCGAGCTGCGGCTGGAGATCAGCTACAGCCGACAACGCTACGAGGCCACGACCGTGCAGCGCCTGGCCGGCGCGCTGGAAAGCGCCTTGCACGAAATGATCGCGCATTGTCTCAGCAGCGCCGGCGGCGTGACGCCGTCGGATTTTCCGCTGCTGCAGCGCGATCAGGCGCAGCTGGACGCCCTGGTGGCCGAAATGGCTTGCCCGCCGGCCCTGATCGAGGACATCTATCCGGCCACCCCCTGGCAACGCAATATGCTGCGGCACCTGCAGGATTCGCCCTGCTCGGTGGCCAATGTCGTACAGCTCGACGCCAGCACTGCCCACATCGACGTGGCGCGCTTCGCCCAGGCCTGGCGCACGGTACTGTTGCGTCATCCCATCCTGCGGACCGGCTTCGCCTGGGGTGGACAGTCGCAGCCGGTGCAGGTGGTATTGCGCCAGGCCGAGCTGCCGTTGACGGTGCTGGACTGGCGCGGCCAGTCAGCGGGCAATGTGCGGCAGCAATGGGAAGCACTGTGTCAGTACGAGCACCAGCGCGGCTTTGTGCCGCAGCAGGCGCCGTTGATGCGCTTTGTCATTGTCCAGGAGGATGGCGGTTATCGGCTGCTCTGGACCTGGCACCACGTGCTGCTGGATGGCTGGAGCATGTCGCAGCTGCTGGGCGAGGTGTTCTCGCTGATGGAACAACAGCCGCTGCAGCACCAGGCGCTGGACTTCCGCCACTACATCGCCTGGCTGCAACGGCAGGCCGGGCCGCCGGATGAACCCTTCTGGCGTGCCCAGTTCGCGCGCTGCCCGCAGTTCCCCGCCGGACTGTTGTGCGGGGTTCCCACCCGCCTGCCGCAAGGCCAGGCCAGCGGTGCAGCATCGGCCTATGGCACCGTGCGCGAGCAGCTCACCACGGCGCAGACCCAGCTGTTGCAAAGCTTTGCAGCCAGCTGCAAGGTCACCTTCAACACCCTGGTGCAGGCCGCCTGGAGTCTGGTGCTGCAGGAAGTCACCGGCGCGGACGATGTGGTTTTCGGTGTCACGGCCTCGGGGCGCAGCACTGATTTTCCGGGGATCGAGCGGGTCATGGGCATGTGCATCAATACCTTGCCGCTGATCCAGCATCTGGACGGCACCATGGGCGTGCCGCAGTGGCTGGCTGGGTTGCAGTCGCACAACCTGGCGCTGCGCCAGCGTGAGCACGTGGACCTGGCAGCCATTTCGCAATGGGCGGCACGCAAGGAAGGCGACTGGTTCGACAGCCTGCTGATCTTCGAGAACTTCCCGGTGGATGAATCGCTGAAGAAGGGCGTCGGCCGCTCGCTGGCCTTCGACGCCATCCGCAGCCGCGGCGCCACCGAATTCCCGCTGACGGTGGTGGCCTTGCCGGGCGCGGCGCTGCGTTTCCAGTTTGAGTTCGACGGCGCACGGCTGGAGCAGACGCAGGTAGTGCAGCTGGCGCACCGGCTGATCGCGCTGCTGCTGGCGCTGCCGGGGCAGGACAAACTGTCCGGCCTGATGCGGCAAGGTGGCCAGGAGCGTACGCGCAAGTGTGCAGTCAACCGTACTGGTACTGCACCGGTACTGCAGCGCCATCCGTCCGCCCGCGCAGGCGGGGATGACGGGCAGACCGTGCTGGTGTGCATCCCTGCGCACATGGGCAATGCCCATGAGTATGACGCCCTGGCGGCCGCCCTCGCAGGCGAGCATGCGATGTATCAGCTGCTGTGTCCGCCGCAGGAGCAATGGCGCTGGAGCAGCATGGATGGCGCTGCCCTGGCGGCACAGTATGCCGCCGCGCTGTGCGCATCCCTGCCGGGCCGTCGCCTGCGCCTGCTGGGTTGGTCAGTGGGCGGTCTGCTGGCGCTGGAAACGGCGCGACAGTTGCAGGAACGCAAGCAGGCCGCGATACAGGTGGAATGGATCGGTCTGGCCGACAGTAGTGACTTTGCCGGTTTGCGCCAGCAGCTCGCGCAGTGGCCCATGCCGCCAGCGGAAATGTTGCTGGCCCACGAGGCCAGGCTGGAACGTTGGCTGGCGGCTTCACAGCGGCGCGCACAGTGGTATGCGCTGCTGGGCCAGATGAACGCGGCGCAGCGGGCGTATTTCCTCGTGGAGATCGTAGGGCGGTTGGGCGAGCGCCTGCCGCTGGATGCTGCGGGCGCCGTCGGGGCGGAAGCGGCGTTGTGGGAACGCATCCGTTGCCTGCGGCTGGGCCTGCAGGCGCAGGTACAGGTGTCGGCTCCGCTGCACGTCTGGCAGGCCGGACGACGTGATGCCGCGCAGGTGCCGACCGACTGGGCGCAGTATGGCGCCACGCTCATGTCGGTGAGCACGGTAGCACAGGCCGATCATCTGTCCTTGCTCTCTGACGCACACTGGCATGCCGGTGTGCGTGCATTGCTGGTCTGAGGCGGGCAGGGCGCCGTTGTGAAAACGCTCTCCCGGAATCATCCGGGAGAGCGCTTCAGGGGCCACTGCCATGGCAACGGCAGTGGTCGTGGCGGCGCAGGTTTCAGGCCTGGCGCAGCTTGTCCTTGCTGAGCTTGCGGCCCTTGCGCTTCTTCCACCACACCACGATACCGGTCACCGAGAGCAGGGTGATGACCAGCCCCATGAAGGAAATGAAGATGCGCCATGGCAGCCCGAACACTTGCCCCATGTGCAGCGCGCCTATCCAGTTGCTGAAGGTATTGCCGCTGCGGTCGCCCGCAGGCAGCCAGTGACCGCGCAACTGCCCGGTGCGGGCATCGATGAGGATGCCGGTGTTGCCGACGTTGCTGCGCAGGTCGGCAGTACTGTGGACCATGTAGGCATAAAGGCCGCGGCGACGATCGAAGCTGAGTCTTTCCTCGAAGTCGGTGCGGATGCCCCGTTGAGCGGCGAAGCGCTGCATCGCCTCGCGCGCCATCGTATGCGCCTGCGGCCAGCTCATCGGCGGTGCGCTCATCGGTTCGCGCAGTGGTGGCTGGGCGCGCCAGCTGTTGTCGAAAGGCAGGATGCGTGTCATCACCGGCATGTAGATCTGGTCACGCAGGTTGAACATCACGCTGGACCAGGCGAACAGCAGCAACATCAGCCAGCACCACAGGCCGAAGGCCCGGTGCAGGTCGAGGTTGACGCGGTAGAAACCGGCCTGCCACTTGACCATCCACGCCGGTTTCCACTTGGACCAGAAGGGACGTCCGCGCGGCCAGGTGAGATAGACGCCGACGAAGCAGTCGATGGTCCAGAAGGTCGAGACCAGCCCCATCAGCAAGGCACCGGCAACGCGCGGCAAGGCCAGGGAGTGGTGGATGTTGAAGACCAGCGGCATCAGGTTCTGTGGGCGCAGGCTGATCTTGTCGCGGTCGCGCACCCCTTGCACCTTGCCGGTGTAGGGATTGACCAGGATTTCGTTGTAGGCCAATCGGTACGGGCGACCGGTCGCCGGATCCGTGGCGGGGTCGGCCATGAAGGAGACCGTGCGACCGGGCTGCGGATGCAGTATCAGCTGGTTGATCTGGACGTGCTCGCCCAACTGCTGCTGGACGCGCTCACGCAGGGTGTACGGGTCCAGCATGGACGTGGCCGCCTGGCCCGGTGCGGGCTGGGCCAGTTGCAGCTCGGGCGCGAGCCAGACCTCCAGCTCATCCTCGAAGGCCAGCAGGATGCCGGTCAGGCTGGCCACCACCAGGAAAAACGCGATCGCCAGACCGGTCCAGCGATGCAGCAGGACGAAGGTCTGGCGTGTCGGCACCCACGGCCTCCAGGTTCGCCCGGAGGGTAGCGGGGCGGGTTTTACCATCGTGTGGTCACCTGTACCAGGCCGGTGCGGCGGGCACCGTATTCACACAGTTCCGAGCAGAAGGCATAGACACGGTCGGTGACGTTGTTCACCTTGAGCGCCAGCTCGAAGTTGCGCCAGTCGCTGGAAATGCGGCCCAGGTCGAAGCGGGCACCGAAGTCCAGCAGCGTGACCGAGGGGGTCTCGAAGGTGTTGAGCGCATTGCCATAGGCGCGGCCGATGTAGCGCACGCCCGCCGAGACGTGCGCGCCGGCCAGGGCACCACGCTGGAAGCCGTAGTCCAGCAGCACGCCGGCATTGTGCTTGGAGGCGCCCGGCAGGGCCTTGCCCAGGGTGCTGGTGGTCGAGCTGCTGGAAGTATTGCTGGTGACCTTGGTGTTGGTGTAGCTGTAGCTGGAAGTCAGATTCAGGCCATCGGCCAGCGACATCTTGCCTTCCAGTTCGACGCCGCGCGAGCGGGCCTCACCGGTCTGCAGGTAGTAACCGGCGTGGGCCAGGTCGGCGGTGGAGATGTTCTGGCGACGCAGGTCGAAGACGGCCAGCGTGAACAAGGCATTGGTATTGACCGGGGCGTACTTGACACCGGCTTCATACTGCTTGGCGGTCTCCGGCGTGAGCATGGCGCCGCCGAAGCTGGTGCCCGTGGTCGGGGTGAAGGATTCCGAATAGCTGGCATAGGGCGACCAGCCGCCGTCAAGCTCATATACCGTGCCCAGGTTGCGGGTATTGGCCTTGTCGCTGCGTTTGGTCTGGGTTCTGGAGATGTAGTTGCTGACGGTCTGGTCGGAGTTGTCGTGCCGGATGCCCGCCGAGACGATCCAGCGCTGGCCGATCTTGAGCTGGTCCTGCAGGTACAGGCCGACCTGTTCGTCTTCGGTCTTGGTGTTGTAGTTGTCTGCCACCGCCGGCAGGTTGGCATAGCTGCCGGTGTAGATGTTGGAGAGCACATAGCCGGCCAGGGTGTTGGGGCTGAGGTAGCCGGTCACGGTCCCGGTGGTGCGATGGTAGTCCAGGCCCATGAGGACCTTGTGCTTGATCATGCCGGTTCCGAAGTCGGCCTGCAGCTGGTTGTCTGTGGTGAGGGTGTCCGAATTGGTCTTCAGGCGCCAGCGTTGCAGAGCCGCAGTGGCGAACTGCGTGGTCGGATAGTAGGCGGCGAAGCGCAGGTTGTTGCGGGTGCCGTCGTACTTGGTATAGCGCAGGTTCTGACGGAAGGTCCAGACATCGTTGAACTGGTGCGAGAACTGCGAACTGATCGACGCGTTGTCGTATTTCTCGTTGTTGTCGGCCGAACGGCCCAGTGCGGTGCTGGTGGGGAGGCGACCATTGGGGTTGTAGCTGACCGTGCCGACGGCCGGCAACAGGTTGTTGGACAGACCTTCACTGTGTTGCAGTTCGACGCGGCCGGTCCATTCCGTGCGGTCGTCGGGGCGCCAGGTGATGGCCGGGGCCAGGAACAGGCGGTTGTCGACGGTATTGTCGACCTGGGTCCGGGCTTCACGGGCCAGGCCGGTGAGGCGATAGGACCAGACCCCCGCATCATCAAGCGAACCGCCGAAGTCGCCGGCGATCTGCTTGCGGTCGAAGCTGCCGACCTGCACCTGCAGTTCGTGCAGCGGTGTGGTGGTGGGCTTCTTGGAGACCACGTTGATCAGCCCGCCCGGGGAATTTTGTCCGAACAGCACCGAGGCCGGGCCGTGCAGCAGTTCGATGCGCTCCAGGCCATAGGGCTCGGGTGCATAGCGGCTGTAGCTGGCGTTGGAGGAAGTGAGCATGCCGTCGCGATAGAAGGAGCCGCCGTTGTTGAGGGCGAAGCCGCGCAGCAGCGAGCCGGTATCGACGATGGCGAAGGCACCGGTGGAGACCTGCACGCCACTGGTGTAGCTCAGCGCCTCGGAGACGGTGCGGGCCTGCTGGGTGGCGATCTGGTCCGCGGTCACCACCGAGATCGAGGTCGGCGTCTCGGTGATGGGAGTATCGGTCTTGGTGGCAGTCGCGCTGCGCTTGGCCACGAAACCATGCACCGGACCGGTGGCTTTCTCTTCTTCTCCCGCAGCGGTGACGGTGACCTGGGGCAGTTTGTCATCCGTGCTGGTGGTCTGGGCCATGCTGTTGGCGCAGGCCGACATGCCCAGCAGGGCGCACTGAAGGGAGCTGACCAGCAGGCGCTGGCGCAGCGGGGAAGGGTGATGCCGGGAGTTTCGTGTGGTCATGGTAAAACGGGTTCCTCGATTGCTGTTGTTGTAGATGTTGTTGACGTGAATTGAACATGGGGCGGCGCGGGCGGCGGCTGGCGCGCCCCGGGTCAGGCCTGCAAGGCGCCGTGGCGCTGGACATCCCCTGATGCTTGCAGTGCCGAGGGTGCTGCATGGCCCTGGTGCAGCGTGTGCGCCAGGGCCACGCGGATTTCGTCGGTGCGAACCGCCGTGATCGACAGCAGCGTGTCGGACAGGCCATGCGAGTCTTCGCAACTACCTTGCAGGAAGATCGCCGGGCGGAAGTTGGGCGTACTGTCCAGGCGGTAGTGGCGATCGACGCGCATGCCCGGCAGATAAGCTTGCAGCTCCCCCAGCAGGGCGTGATGCTGCTGGCGCTGGTAGCCGGTGCCCAGGATCACCGCATCGTAGGTTTCGGTATTGACCTCGCCGCTTTCCAGATCCTTCAGGGCCAGGTGCACGCCGGCATCGTCGCTCCAGGCCTCGACGGTGTCGTGGCGGCGCAGGAAACGATGGCGCTGTTGGCCCCGTACTTTCTGCTGATACAGCACGTCGTAGAGGCGCTCGATCAAGGCCATGTCGGGTGCGGCGTAATTGGTCTGCATGAATTCCTCCAGCAGCGCCGCGCGACTGTCGTTGGGAGTGTTGTAGACGTAGTCGGTATAGTCGGGATTGAAGATCTCGTTGACGAAGGGACTGTCGTCGGAGGGCTTGATGGTGCGCGCGCGCGTGACCAGATCCACTGACAGGTGCGGATGGCCCTGCAGTTCCAGGAAGATCTCGGTGGCGCTCTGGCCGGCACCGATGACAGCCACGCGGCGCGGGGGCGGCAGCCGTGCGAAGGCGCTGCGGAAGCTGCTGGAATGGAATACCCGCGGTTCCTCGCGCAGGTGCGCCAGGCAATCCGGGATATTGGGCGTGCCACCCAGCGCCATCACCAGGTTGCACGTGAGGCGCTCATGGGTGCGGTGGTGGGCATCGCGCGAGACTACCCGCAGCATGCTGACCTCGCTGCCCCTGATCTCGGGCAGCACGGCGATGACTTCTTCACCGTAGTGACATTGATGATCGAAATGTCCTGCGGCCCAGGCCAGGTAATCGTTGAACTCCAGCCGGCTGGGGTAAAAGGTCTTGAGATTGATGAAGTCCGATAGTCGCTGCTTCTGGTGCAGGTAGTTGATGAAGGTGTAGGGGCTGGCCGGATTGCGCAGCGTGGCCAGATCCTTGAGGAAGGAAATCTGCATGTGGGTGCCATCGAGCATCATGTCGCCGTGCCAGGCGAAGTGCGGCTGCTTTTCCAGGAACAGGGCATCGATCGGCGCCGCCTGTGCCTGGTTCTCCTGCAGGGCGATGGCCAGCGCGAGGTTGGACGGGCCGAAGCCGACGCCGATGAGGTCATGGATCTTCAAGACGGGTCTCCTTTCAGGGGGAGCAGGGGAAAAACGGCGGGTCCAGCGGCGCCAGCGGAGTCTGGGGTTGCCACAGGCCCTGTCCGAAATAGCGTTCACGCGAGAGCATCACCAGCATGGCGCGCTTGTGCGGGAAATTGAATTCCTTGAGCTTGGCGTAGCCGCTCTTGTCGAGATTGCGGATCTGTTTGTCGTGATCCGCGCGTGGCTCGCCCACTACGGTCTGGGTACGACAATCGTCGAGGAAGAGGTAATGCGAGATCGAGGTCAGCCAGGCCACCGCGAACTGCTTGCCACGGAAGGCTTCCTCGCCCACCAGCACATGCCAGCCGCGGTCGAAGTCGCCACAGTCGTAGAAGGGCGCGATGCGGTTTTCCTTGGCCCAGTAGACTTCGAAATAGGCAAAGGGTTGGTCATCGAAGCTGGCAATGAGCGAGGTCATGTGCGGATCGGCGGCGATGGTATCGAGATAGTGGCGATGGCGCGCCAGGTCGCCGGCCTCATCCCAGAACTGCACCACCACCGGATCATTCATCCAGCGATTGAAGAGGGGCAGATCCTCTTCCAGACGCAGACTGCGCAGTGACAGTGTCTGTCCCAGCCAGGGCAGGTAGCGACGGTAGACTTCTCCCTCCGGTTTGGGCGCCCGCAAGGGGTGGCGCTTGCCCTCGCTCATCACCTGCTGCACGGGGAAGGGCGGCCGCTCTTGCGGCAACCATCCGGCGGCGTGTTGCCAGACCAGTTCGGCCAGGGCCACACGCCGGCTGCCCTGGCGTACCAGCAGACCGGCGCGGCACATGGCCGCGGCCTGAGACTGGGGCAGCTCGACAACGACCTTGCCCGCTTCGGGCACGTGCACAAAGATCGTCTGCAGGATGGCCAGCAGATCGGTGCAGGAGTCGCTACCGCCTTCCTGGGCAATGGCCCAGTCCTGGCCGCTGGTACTGCGCTGCCAGGACCAGCGCGACCGCACCTGACCATCAGGATCGGTCACGGCGAGCTGCTGCGCCTGGCGCAACACCAGGAGCGACAAGCCGTTGATGCAGACAGGCGTGACGGCAGAGGAGGGGGGCAAGGTCATCAACAAGGACTCCGAGTAAGCAAGAGGGGCAAGGCAGCAGCGATGGAAACTGAAGAAAAATGACAAAAAGCCAAGTCCTTGCTGTCCGGATCGCAAAAAACCTTCACCTTTACCTAGACGAATGAGAAGTATTTTTATTTAGGCGAGGGCGATAAACGGGCTGCAATGCCTTTTGCAGCGGGGAAATGGGCCGTTGGGGGCGGCATCCCGACAGGTCAGCAGGGGTAAATGGCGGGGCAGCTGGATCGTCAGGTCAATATGAAGTTTTCATTCGCGATTTTCTTGTCACTGCTTTTCGCTCGTCATCCCAACCTCGTTACCGCATGCTCAACTTTCTGATACGCCAATCCTGGCGCCTGCTTCTGTTAGCGTCTTCCGCCAGTGTGCTGCGTGGCATCTGCAGCGTGCTGACCGTGGTCCAGATCAACGCTGCCATCGCCGGCCAGGCGGCCAGCCGTCCCCAGGCCGCCTGGCAATTTGCCGCGACGGTATTGTTGCTGATGGTATTTCACCTGCTTTCCAACATGTCCTTCGAGCGGCTGAACCAGCGTGCCCAGGCCGATTTGCGCCGCTACATTTCTGCGCGGGTCATTGGCGCCGATTACCGACATATCGAAAAAATCGGCGCCCCGCGCATCCAGTCCGCCCTGACTGAGCACAGTGCCAAGGTTGCCGAATTCTTTGTCGGCATGCCGGCCATCCTGACCAACTCGGTGGTGGTGATCGGCTGCCTGATCTACATGGTGCTGTTGTCCTGGCAGGTGTTTCTTGGCGCGTTGGCGGTATTGGCGCTGGGGTCGGTGGGCTACCATCTGGCGCATCTGAAGGCCATCCGTTACCTGGAGCAGGCTGCACGCGAGCAAGATGTGATGTTCGGTCATTTCCAGAGCATGACCCATGGCGCCAAGGAGCTGCGCCTGCATCGCGACAAGCGCGAGCGTTTCGAGCGCGACCTGTTGCAGGTCGCCATCGAGAATGTGCGGCGCCTTCGCACGCGTGGGATGTGTACCTTCAGTGCCTCTGCGGGCTGGGGCAATTTCCTGATCTTCGCCTTCATCGGGGTGGTCCTGTTTGCCCTGGTCAGCGACGCCCCCGGGCAGCGTGCCGTGGTGAGCGGTTTTGCGCTGGTGTTCGTCTACATTGTCACACCGCTGGAGGTGCTGTTGATGAACATCCCGCGCGCCAATCTGGCCCGTGTGGCGGCGGCCCGTATTGATGCAGTCACGCAGGAAATGCCCAGCAGTGAGGTGCTTGCGCCGACCGGCCAGCGCAGCCAGCTGGAAAGCCTGGTCCTGCGCGGCGTCACGCACCGCTACTATCATGAGCGCAGCGACGGGATCTTCATGTTGGGGCCGATCGAGCTTGCCTTCCGTCCCGGGGAACTGTGCTTTCTGGTGGGGGGCAACGGCAGTGGCAAGACCACGCTGGCCAAGCTGCTGGTGGGATTGTATGTGCCGCAGGATGGGGAGATTGTCTGGAATGGCGTGGCAGTCGGCGATACCAACCGCGATGCTTACCGGCAGTTGTTCTCGACGGTATTCTCGGACTTCCACCTTTTTGATCAGTTGCTGGAGGGAGGGCGGCCGGACCTGGATGCCGAGGCCAACCGTCTCCTGGAACGCTTGCAGTTGCAGCATGTGGTGCAGGTCAAGGCGGGGGCGTTCACCACGCGCGCTCTGTCACAGGGCCAGCGCAAGCGCCTGGCACTGGTAGTGGCGGCACTGGAGGACCGGCCCTTCATGGTCTTTGACGAATGGGCCGCGGATCAGGATCCGTTGTTCAAGGACGTTTTTTATCGTGAAATTCTGCCGGAACTCAAGGCACGCGGAAAGGCGGTGCTGGTGATCTCGCATGACGACCGCTACTTCGACCAGGCCGATGTGCTCCTGTCGTTGGAGAATGGGCAATTGAGCCGGAAGTCGTCGGTAGGCCGGAGCACTCCGGCTGAAGTGCGGCAGGGGGAGTTTGCGCTTTGAGCTTGCGTGATGAGGGGTGATGAGGGGTACGGCCAACGTCTGCATGGGTGTGCCGGGGTTGTTATCGTTAATTCGCATAATTTGTATTATGTAAAATAATTCACGAATAATTCACGAACCGAAAAAACGGTTTTACGCTCGTTCGTTGAAGTAAAAGTACCCTATTATCTGAAGCGAATTTGCCAATCCCCGTCGCATATGAAGTAAAAGTGCCGCAATCCTGCGGCATGTTGCTCACTTACTTTGCCACCTGCTTCTCGCCGCTTTGCCCAGGTCTCCAGCGCGAACAAGTTAATACTGTGTGCAGCATGGATGGCGAGTCGAGCATGACGGGGCTTAATACGATAAGGACACTTGACCTGCCAGGGGATGGCAATCCGCTGTTGATTTGCTCGCGGATTTGACCCTTTCTATTTGACCCACCTTCCATTGCCTGCTGAAGGCTGCTACGCGGTCATACGACCCTTCATATCCCAGCTCTCTTAAGTCCAGGAACATCTGTTTCAGGGTCCTTCTTTGCTTGCGAGATTTGACCGCCTCCGCGCTTAACCAAGCGGAAAGTCTGGGGGCGAAGGGATCAAGCGAGCTTGGCGAATGCCTTGCTGGATAAGAGGGCTCGCTTACATCGGCACGAATGTAGCGACGAACTGTGTTGCGGGAAATGTCGAGCCTGCGGGCGATTTCCCGAATTGAGATGCGGTCTCTGATGTACCAGCGTCGAATAATTCCAAGTAGGGCCACGTCTATCACTCCGTTCTCCCGCTCGCTGTCATGAGCAGGATTGTGGTCTAAACATGGGTCAACTTAGGATGCAAATTTCCTGGAAAAGTGGGTCAGTTTTCAATGCAAATCAACAGGGTAGCTCAAAATTGAGCCGGCTCAAGTTACCACCGCTGCGACTCCCTTTTAGTTACTAAAGGGCAACGAATTTCGCATGCGAAATTGTCTCTCACGCCGGACCGTACCCAATATCAAGGGGAACAAGTGGCAAGAATTCTCGTAATCGACCTGGAAGCGACATGTTCAGATGACGGCAGCATTGCCCCGGATGAAATGGAAATCATCGAAGTCGGAGCCTGCTGGACCACCGAAAGCGGTCAGGTGTTGGAGCGATTTCAGCACCTGTGACCGCGAGATTGTCTCGATAAGAATGGCCGCCCGTTTTAAAAATCGAATTTCCCTCAAACGCCGATCCCCACTAACATCATCAAATTTGTAAGATGCTTGGTCTGCTTTTTATGTAATCGCTAATCCAGTCTGAAACCTCGTCGAAAGGTATCGGCCGACTAAAAAAGTAACCCTGCGCATAGTCACAATCGGCATTTTTTAGTATCTGAGTGATGTCAGAAGATTCAATACCTTCCGCAATTACCTTAAGACCCAAGTTATGCGCTAGCGATATTATTGCTAAAACAATTATTTTAGAAGCTTGGCTCTCTACTAGGCCAATAACAAACGATCTATCAACCTTAAGATCGTCAACTGGTAGCTGCTGCAAATAAGACAGCGATGAATATCCCGTACCAAAATCGTCCACAGCGATTCTGATCCCTAAATTATGGATTTCACGAAGTACCCCAAGCGTCCTAGTTGGATCAGTCATCACTGCGCTCTCTGTAACTTCCAGTTTTAAATTACGAGAAGGAAAATTATGAAATGAAAGAATCTCTTGAAGTCGTAAGATAAATTTTTGATCTAAAAGATTTCTCATTGAAACATTGACGGAGACAAAGGCATCAGGATACGCATGAAGAATGCTCTTGAAGCTTGAAACGGCAGAGGAAATCACCCAATCCGTAAGAGGATGAATTAGGTCGCTGATTTCTATCATCGGCATAAACTCGTCTGGACCAACAACTCCTAACTTCGGATGTTGCCAGCGAATAAGAGCTTCAAATCCCACAAATGACTTCTCATGAAGCGGAACAATTGGTTGAAAGTGAAGCATCAGTTCCTTTTCATGCAAAGCCCGACGTAGTTCACTTAAAAGAAATCGTCTTGAGCTACCTCTATTGATCTGGTCAGTAAAAACAACTCCGTTTCGCTCGCGTTTGGCTTGATACATAGCTGAATCCGCACTCCGCAGGAGCGTTTCCACATCTCCGCCGGCCCCGGGGTAACATGCCATACCAATACTGCATCCCAATTCCAGATCAATCCCGGAAATACTAAATGGCTTTTTTAACGCATCTACGACGATCTGAGTCATCGAATGAATTGAAACGGCCGAAGTATCTCTAAAGACGATAGCAAACTCATCACCGCCTAAGCGACCAATATCGACATCCGGAAAAACCGAGCTGTTACCAAATGAGGCCGAAAGTCGCTGACCGAACTCGCGTAGCACTTTATCCCCTGTAGCGTGCCCCAAAGAATCATTGATTTCTTTAAATCCGTCTAGATCCATAACAGCGACAACGGGACGCCGCGCATCCGAGTCAGATCCACTAATACTCACACTTAGCGCAGCTACAAAGCTACCTCGATTCAGCAATCCCGTTAAATCATCGAAGGTAGCGCGCTTAATTAACTCGTTCTGCCTCATACGACGATCACTTACATCGATGAATGTAATAATTCCGCCCCCAGGGATACCACCTTGAAGTATTGGATAAACCCAATATTCGACACCAATGGCGGTCCCGTCAGAACGCCAAAAGTCCTCATCATCGACATGAGCATAGACTCCATTTTTCAAACTATCCTGAATTTTGCAAGTATCTTTACTATGTGCATTACCCAGTGCCCGCGAAGAATGAATCAGGTCATGAATGACTAGTCCATCAATTTCTTTCGCGGAATACCCCAGCAATTTTTCAAAAGCTTTATTTGCAAATGTACAACGTCCTGCGCTGTCCACGCCATAAATAGCTTCAACGGTTGAATCCATTAGCAGAGAAAACAGTTTTTTCTGCTCTTGAATTGTATTATTCAGAGAGCTTCGATAAGTAACGTCGGAAATCAAATTCAACGTGGCATTCCGATTCTGAAACAGCAAAGGAAAATAAGCTAACTCAACTTGTAGAGTTTCTCCCTTCTTGTTCCTATGCAACGCTACTCCGACAGAATTAGATCTGCCGCCACATTGATCGTACGAAGGGGTGTTTATATTTGATGGGGTACCTAAGACTCGCAACTCCCGTACAGTCATATTTAAGAACATATCGCGACTATATCCATAGTGTCGAATGGCACTATCATTAACTGCAAGAAATCTTCCAGTGCAATCTTCTAACACCCACATCGGATAAGGATTAGTCTCGAACAACGCGCGATATTCGAATTCAGATTGGGCGAGGGCATCAGCAGTAATACTTCGTTCAATTGCTACTGCAGCGATTTCAGCGGCAATCCGACTAACCGATATTTCATCATCGATAGTACGCTTCGTGTCTGAGAAATACAGCGCCAAAGATCCGAGCGCTCTACTTCCCTTAGAAAAAATTGGATAAGATCGGCAGGCAGCAAGCTTATGCGTTCGCGCCAACTCAACAAAATCTACCCAGTCTGGATCGTTAGCGATATCGTCAGACACGACCATTCGCCCCTCTGTGATCGCAGTTCCACATGATCCAGCGCCGCTGTAAACCTCCAGTCCCATCAGCTTCTTTGTAAAGGACTCAGGAAGAGAGCAAGAAACAACACTAGAGACGCGTCCCTCAGCACACAAAATAATCGACGCTACAGCGCCGGGTAGTTGCTCTTCAGCAAACTTGCAGATATCCCAAAGAAGGTCTTCTATAGGAGCATTCTGAGCGACTTTTCTTAGTAGCTCTACCTGATAAGTCTGCCGATTAATTGACTGTTTCCAATCTTGCTCCCGGGCGTCAATTTCCCTTGCCATTTCATCGAACTGAACGGCGATAAGCTTAAACTCGCTTCCTGAAACTTCATTTGCAATCGGAGTTTTAAAGTCTCGATCACGAAGTCTTACGGCGGCAGCGACAATACGCCGAATATTTTTCCCAATCAGTAAGTTAGTACCTGTCCATCCTGCAGTTACTGCTAGAACAACAAAAGCTAACGCGAAAAAAATCCCGATCCATAATTCGTGGCGCAAATCAGAAAACACACCAATTCCTGAAGATGCGTAGTAAACAATAATTGCATCTGGGTCGTTTTTAGGTCCAGCAGCCATTAATCCAAGGGAATTGTGCTCGTCACCTACTTTGTTTAAAAAAATTCCCGCAGACGGAAATTCGCTAGCGCTCCGTAAACCATCAATATTTAATTTCTCTCCTACTTTACCGATAGATGTATCAGACGCAACCAACAATGCACCATTACGATCGAGGATTGCGATATGGGAGTCACGATCCATCGGAACCGCATCATCTCTCGCTAGCGACGTTAAACGTAGCGATGCAAATAGGACGCCATATAGCTTACCGTCTTTATCCTGGAGAGCCTTGGCAATTGCAATTGATGGTAGCTTGGTGAGCCGTCCTGTTTGGTATTCACCAACAACTAAACCAGACCTACTTAATGCAAGCTTAAAATAATTTCGGTCTGCTAAATTACTATTAGAAGCGCCCTCAGGTTTTACGCCACTACAGAGAAGATTGCCTTGCAAATCTATGACTCCGATGTTTGAGTAGCGGTTGTAGCGCTCCGAAATAAGCCTTTGTAAGTATGCATCGCACAACTGCCAATTGCGCTCTCGGACTAACGGAGTCAAGGAGATCGCTGCCAAAGCTTCCCCTGCTCCTAAGATCTCTGATCTAGCATATTGAGCGGCGAGACTCATATATTGAAGAGCCTCTATCTTTGCGCGCTCACGAACAACATCTACCTGTCGATAGACATAGTAAGCGGCACCAAAAAGAAGCGGCAAGGCGGCTAAAAAAACTACCACCATAATGCGTACGTGCAGGTTCTTAAATCGTATCTTTAAAATTTTAGTCGGCATATACTGTTTGATTCTTACCTAACTGCTTAGCTCTGTACATTGCAGCGTCAGCAGCTTGTAAGATGTCACTAGAGCTTACATTTCCTGTAGATATTGCGATTCCAATACTGGCAGAAATCTCGGAAAGTCCACTTGGCAGTCGGACTTCGCATTTCAATTTGCTACGCAGACGAGCAACGATACGATCGACTTCCTGACGATTTTTCGCGATATTTTCGATAACGGCGACAAACTCATCTCCGGCCAGACGAGCAATAAAATCGCTTGAACGAAATGCCTCTTTCGCGCAGCGCGCGAACTCACGCAAAAGCTCATCCCCGAACTCGTGACCGTAGTTATCATTTACTTTCTTGAAATCATCCAAATCAATAAAGACGATTGCAAATTCGAGTGAATTCTGATCTGTTATGGCTAGAACTTGCTTTAGTTTTTCATTAAAGGAGCGACGATTGGGAAGCCCGGTTAAAAAATCATGAGATGCTATATGACTAAGGCGCTGCTCTCTCTGCTTTCTATCCGTAGAATCAGTAGCCAGCATGTAAAAACCTATTACCGTATTCTTATCGACTAGCTCGTCCTCGAAGGAGTAATCAGGCACTAAATCAACGACAAACCATCGCGGGCCTCTTGAAAGATCTAACTCAATTTCGATACTCTGGTAGGCTCCGGCGAGTACATTTCTTACCGATGATTCTGCCATCCTATAAAAACCTGGTCCAAATACTTCTTTTAAATGGCGAGATATAAAATAGTCGGCGCTCTTTCCAAAAAGAACTTCATGCTGCCGATTATGAAATTGATAAATTTCTTTTTCGTCTAAGTAAGCTATTAGCGCCGGCAGATTATCTGTGATGGTTTTAATACGCCTTGCGGCTGTACGAATTCTCTTTTCGTCCTCTTTTCTCTTAGTGATGTCTTGAAGAAATACGTTAACAAGGTACTCACCATCGAGTTGGGTCACACCCAACGTCATCTCTACCGGAAAAATTTGACCAGATCGACGTTGGGCTTGAACTTCAATACGCTTGCCTTGGAAGCGCCATTGTTTCGTCGAAAAAGATGCAGAAAAAGCTTCAAAATGAACATGCCTCAAGGATGGAGGAATAATAAAGCTAGCCAGTTCCCTGCCTAAGACCTCTTCCTCCTTCCATCCGAATATTCTTTCTGCAGATCTATTCCACATTCGAATTAGACCAAACGAATTTACTTCGATAAAGGCGTCTGTCGCGTTCTCTAACGTGGCTCGGAAACGCTCCTTTTCAGAAATGGTAAGGAGTTCAGCGTTTCTACGTTGAGACGCTTCAAATTCAAGGGAAGAAATTGCGTCCTCTAATTGAATAGTGCGCTCTGCCACACGCCTTTCTAAATCTCTTTGCAAAGTTTCTAATTCAATTTCATTGCGCTTTCTGTCATCTATATCGGTAACCGCCATTACAACGCTTCCGTCACCTTCACCGCTCGAATCAAAGCGCGTAAGAGATATTTGCACCCATACAGATATCCCATCTAACCTAATCATTCGCGTTTCGATAGGCGAGGAAGGTATTTCACCAAATAATCTGTCGAAGAATAATTCCTTCGCAAACTCATCCCGTGAGTCGATAAAAGGTGCAACATACTCGCCTATCAAGCTCTCCGGCGGAGAAGCCAACATTTCTGAAAGCCTCGAGTTCATCTCCAACCATATACCATCGGAAGAAATTACCGCTAGCCCAACGGATGCCTTTTCAACAATAAGAGAGTACATCTCCTCAGTCCGCTGGTGCGCCTTACGAACTCGTTGCAATCTTATTTGGGATTCAATGTTATGTAGGAAATGCTCCGCAAGAATTGCAAGATCTTCGAGAGCCTTCTTATCATCGTCTTTGAAATCACGCGGATTTCTATCCATTACACAAAGCGTTCCAAGAGGAATCCCATCGATGGATCTAAGTGGCTGACCGGCATAGAACTTTATATAGGGGGCACCTGTGACGAGGGGATTCTGAAAGAATCGTTCGTCAGAATCTGCGTTTTGAACAATAAGCATCTCGTCAGCTTCGACGGCATGAGTACAGAACGAAATATCTCTCGGCGTTTCCGCTACGTCTAAACCTATTCGCGACTTAAACCATTGGCGATCGCAATCAATTAATGACACTAACGCAATAGGGGCCTCGAATACTCGCAAGGCAATTCGTATGATTCGATCCAATTCCGGAGAGGGCGGAGAGTCCAAAAGTTGCATCTCTCTCAGTAGCCCTAACCTTTTAGCCTCCATGTCCTTAGGCTCAAGGGGTTTTTTTTCACTTCTCACAGTCTCCTCCCCCATTCACTAACTGACTTTCTATAGATCACTGTTTACAAGGGGCCATTGACCTGCGTCGGTAATTTGTAGCCAGTCAGGCAGTGAGTCGGTTGTCGATCATATTCGATTCCAGCCAGGCTCGACGGACTGTAGCTGGAGGTTGGTAGTTATGTGCGCTATGCGGTCTGCGCTCGTTGTAGAACTGACGCCATCTTTTAATCAGCACTTTCGCTTCTGCCCGGCTGCGGAACCACTCCCGGTTAAGCAGTTCGTCACGCAGCTTGCCATTGAAGCTTTCCACGAATCCGTTCTGCCACGGACTGCCTGGCGCAATGAAGGCGGGACCAACGGAGGCATCCCGCAGCCAGCGCATGACCTTGGCCGCTGTGAACTCGGCGCCGTTGTCCGACCTTACGTAGGCCGGCTTTCCATGTAACCGCATCAATCGCGAGAGCGTCAGGATGACATCCTGGGAGCGCAAACTGGCAGCAACTTCGATAGCCAGGCATTCCCGGGTGTATTCATCGATCACGCACAGCATCTTCAATGAGCGTCCATCCACCATCTGGTCATGAACAAAGTCGTAGCTCCAGACCGAATTTGGCTTGGTTGCTCCAGGTACCGAATGTGGTTGCCGCATCGACACCTGCGAGGCCGCTTTCGTGGAATACCCAGTTTTAGCGCGCGCCAGAGCCGTCGCACTCGGGACTCGCCCAAGGCCAGCCAGGCAGACATACGCCGATAGCCGAATCGAGGGACCTCCTGCGATGCCGCGATGAGCTGCTGCTTCAGGCTCCGATCCTTTTCAGGTTGTAGTAACTGATAACCCGCTACCCGCCGGCTCAGTTCCAGATAACGACATGCCTTGCGTTGCGACAGCCCCCGACGAGTAAGGACTTCCAGCGCTTCGCGCCGACCCGCGGAGGTCATCATTTTTTCGGCTTAACTCCTTCAATCCATCAATCACGAGCAGCTGCTCCGCCACCATGCGTTTGAGTTTGTCATTCTCGGATTCAAGCTCTCTGAGCCGCCGGGCATCCGAGACATCCATACCGCCAAACTTGTTTCTCCAGCGGTAAAAGGTCTGCTCAGTAATGTAGAACTCACTTATCTGGTGGCTACAAAATTCGTCTCAGGTCAGGATCCCTAGTCATATAACCCTGCACTACGGTGATGAGATCACAAAAAGAACAAGGCTTAATCAGGACGCCAGAAAAGTACCGGTACATTTCTCCGGTACTAGGCGTAGCAGTGACGGCGACGACAGGAATTGCTTTCCACTCATCCCTTTCTTTTAACCTTTTCACGAGTTCTACGCCATCCATTAACGGCATACGCAAATCAGTCACGATCATTCCCACTTGGTTATGGTGTAAGACCTCTAAGGCGTGCACACCATTCGTTGCCTCGATGACCTCGTAACCAACCGAGCGAATCCATGTTACGAAAATTTCTCTCACGGCTTCGTCATCTTCAACGATCAGTACTAACCCCATATGAAGATTACGCTCAGTCATTTCGTATTTTCTTTACAAGACAGTATTTGCCACGACTTCAGTAACCAAGCATAAGTATTTCAATCTACAGATTGACCAAACGACAAGCGTTAAGGGCTCTGCTTACCCATTCTTGGCAAGTGACTCCATATCTAGCCCGCCACCCGCTCTTTCGATCGACTTATGCCTAGCGATTCAATCTTTTGTAGATACTCCAAGGTCCCCTCGATACTGTACTGTCGCAGATTTTTGTACACAATAAGTATCACAACATGATGAAATATTTTTTTCAGCTATCAGGCGGCGTAATTTTTTTTCATCTAAAAGACCCGAATAAATATCAAATATAACACAATAAAAATATTTAAAGAGAATTAACGAAAAAATTAAATAAACAATAATATAAGTTGCATATTTATTAAAATTAATAAATTTAATTATATGTACACAATATCACGAAAGGCTATACCTAGCTTGAGAATGAAGTACCCTTCGGTGATTAATGTCATTTGCGACCTTTATTTCATGAATAACAATGCTCATCGTCGATTGAGACGACAGCCATTGACTACAAAAGCAATTTTCGATATTCGCGAATTGCTATTGACAGGCCAACTCCCTCCTGGGCGGAAAATCTCGGAGCCATGGCTCGCCAGTAAGCTACAAATTTCACGCACGCCGATTAGAGCGGCGTTGGCGGTAATATATGAGGAAGGGCTAATAGATTCCGCTCCCAGCGGCGGATATTTAACGCGACAATTCAGCTCATCGGACATCTCCGACACTGTGGATTTACGAGGAACTATTCAAGGATGGGCCGCTCGACTTGCCGCAGAAAGGGGGATTTCCTCGACGGGGCGTCTTCAACTCGAGAGCGCAGTGAGAGACATTGACAACTTGCTTTTGGAAGAAATCTCTGACGATACGTTAAAGCGCTTTGCTCAGTTAAACGAACAGCTCCACAAACTACTCGTCAACGTGACAGAGAGTGAAGTCGTCAAGCGCGAGGCTGGTCGTGTGCAGATGCTACCGTTTTCTGAGACATCAGCGTTCTTTAACCGGAACCTATCTTTGGATTGGCGACATCGATTAGCACAAATGTGTCAGATCCAACATCATGCTATTTTAGAGGCAGTTTTTTCTCGGGAAGGAACCCGCGCAGAAGCCTTACTTAGGGAGCATGCGCGGTTAACAGTTACCGCCATCCAGGAGATTTTTTTGCAAAAATAAAAGTGAAATCTTGCGACGCTCCCCCCCCACCTTGTTCGGTCGCACAATAGTGAACACCTTGCCGTCAGTAGCCACAGGACCAGACCAGCGCTGGGCCACCGATTTGTGCCGGATCTGGACGGGGCGTGATGGTTGGGCCGTGCTGGCCCTGGTGATTGATTGCCACACGCGGGAATTACTGGGCTGGCATCTGAAGCATAAAACCTCGCCTGTTTAAAATTCCTGTAAGCTCATCTAAGAGCGCTATTTGTGTAATAGCTAATTCGCGCTCCACAATCGCGGTGACCTGACCTGAAAAAACTGGTCCGACTTGAAATTTCATATGCTATTGAAAAGAAGAGTCAGACCATGCCAAAGAAGCGATTCACATCCGAAGACATCATCCACAAACTGCGCGAAGCAGAAGTCATGTCTGCGCAAGGCAAGACGGTGGCCGAAATCAGCCGCCAACTCGGCGTGACTGAACAAACCTACTTCCGTTGGCGCAAGGAATATGGCGGCCTGAAGATTGACCAGGCCAAGCGACTGAAGGAACTGGAGCAAGAGAACGCCCCCTTGCGTCGAGCGCTTTCGGATGCTGTCATCGATAACCAGATACTGCGCGAGGTCAGCCGGGGAAACTTCTGAGCCCAGCACGTCGCCGCCAGGCTGTGGCCCATGTCAGAATGAGCTTGGGCCACGCTGAACGGCGTATCTGCCGGGCGCTCCATCTATCCCGTTCTTCGGTTCGTTATGCTGCCCACCCACGTTCCGATGAGGCGCCACTGACTGGAGCCATCATCGAACTGGCCAGCCAGTATGGCCGTTACGGCTATCGGCGCATCCACGCCATGCTAGAAGCTCAAGGCTGGGAGCTGAGTCGCTCTCGGGTGGAGCGCATCTGGAAACTAGAAGGCTTGAAGGTGCCAGTGAAACAGCCAAAGAGAGGAAGGCTGTGGCTGGCTAACGGCAGTTGCATCAGAATGCGGCCGGAATATGCAAATCACGTCTGGAGCTGGGACTTCGTCATGGAGAGAACGCATGATGGACGTGTTCTGAAAATCCTGGTGCTCATCGATGAGTTCACCCGCCGCTCTCTCGCGCTGCACGTGGCCAGGAAAATTCGCAGTAATGACGTCATCGATATCCTGGCTGAGGCCATGGTGACCTACCGTGTTCCGGCCTATCTACGCTCTGACAATGGTCCGGAAATGGTCGCCAAGAACCTTCGGCGCTGGCTTGCATCGGTCGGTTCAAAGACGCTGTATATCGAGCCAGGAAGCCCCTGGGAGAACGGATACTGCGAGTCCTTCAACGGTAAATTCCGCGATGAACTGCTCAACGGAGAAATCTTTTACACCCTTCGAGAAGCTCAGGTCATCATCGAGCGATGGCGTCATCAGTACAATACCGTTCGGCCGCATAGCTCACTGAATTAGCGGCCACTGGCACCGCAGGCTAAACTGCCGGCAACAACCCCAGCACCACTGCGGCTTGCCGCTTAGACTAACTTTAAGTCTGGACCAGTTGTTTCAGGCCGGTCAGCGGCTAAGTCTCTCAACGCCAGAGTATCTTCATTGCTAAAATTTCGCGGCATTCGATCAATAATGTAAAGAGTACCTAACTTTTGACGATTAATGGCCTTGATCGGGTATCCGGCGTAGAAACGAATATTTGGAGAGCCGACAACTAGTGGGTTATCAGAAAACCTAGCGTCCAACTTTGCGTCTGGTATAACAAGTATATCGTCTCCATGAATAGCGTGAGCGTAGAACGATATGTCACGAGGGGTCTCAACGAAGTCAATCCCAATCCCGGATTTAAACCATTGACGATGATTATCAACAATACTAATGAGTGCTATAGGAACATTGAATATTCGCTTTGTCAGCCCCGTCAAACGTATCAGAAGGGAACAAGCGCCGAGAGGTGTGGAGCTCTTTGAAAACAAAAAATAGATTAACGCGATGCTAGCCACTTCACTATCGGCTCCATTTCGGGATGAGATGCCCAGGTTAGGTTGATGCCGTGTGGGGCAGGTGGTTGTGAAAATCACGCGCTGGTGGTGCAGAGGTACGAATGATCGGACTCGAAGGTCGCCAGGCCTGACCCACGATATCGAGCAAGCTCGGCAGGCGGGAGCTGGCCCGGCACAGGCATGCGCAATCGTCGGTCTTAGCGCGCGCACGTTCCAGCGCTGGCGGGCAGGCGATGGCTTGGTGGCGGGAGCGGTGAATGTCAAGGTAGTTGTCGCCTGAATCATGTAGCAATTTTCTGAGTATGCATCTCCTTGGCAGCGCTAGACACGACGTGATCGCGCTCGGGGTTGAGGGTAACGGCAGTGCATGGCGTCCAGTAGCCGGTATTGCGCGCCCAGCGTGCGGGATGGCGTGCCTGTGCAGCCTGATAAACGGCGTGGCGGGCCTCCAGGATGGCTTTGTTCTGGCCGGCATGGCGCTGTGCCGGGCTCACATAGCGGATGCCGCTGTGCCGGTGCTCGGCGTTGTACCAGTGGACAAAATCTGCCACCCAGGCACGTGCCGCGACCAAGTCGGCAAATCCGTTCGGCGGGAATTCAGGGCGGTACTTTGCCGTCCGAAACAGGGCTTCGGCAAAGGCGTTGTCATCGCTCACGCGTGGACGCGAGTACGACGGCCTTATGCCCAGCCAGTGCAGCATGACCAGCAACGAGGTCGCTTTGAGGATGGCGATGATCTGGCTGTCGGTAAAGCGGGACGTCTTCATGTAGAGCTTTCTGTTTAAGTAGAACTCATTTCATAAATAGGGTCTGTTAACTTTTTGTCGTGCGTGTTAACTTCTTCGTATGGCACGAAGAGAAGA
>NZ_JABXGG010000026.1:0-33529 GCF_022627875.1 Herbaspirillum sp. C7C8 | reverse complement strand
TCTTCTCTTCGCGCCATACGAAGAAGTTAACACGCACGACAAAAAGTTAACAGACCCTATTTATGAAATGAGTTCTATTTTCCTTTCATGCTAAGTGGCTACACCCCTAAGCGGAGCCTCTTTTTCAAATGTGTTGAAGCACTAAGCTTGCGGTCCAGCTCTCAGGATGACAGTTTGCTTGATGCGATCAACTTCCTGCAGAAATATCGTACTAGCCATCGAGAGCAGCTGCATTGTCGAGAGTCGGGCATTACCGAGCTAGACCTTGAATGGCTACCTGAAAAGTGGCGTGTATTGGTGTTTGGCAAACGAATGGAAGACTCGGAACCGCATTTCCATCGAAAATATTTCGAACTGGCAGTCTTCAGTGCTGTCATGGATGAGCTCAAGTCCGGTGACCTGTATGTCGAACACAGCGGCGAATACGACGATTACCGTAGTCACTTGGTCAGCTGGGATCACTATGATCGTGAGGTGCACACGTACGGTGAGATGATGGGTCTTCCCGTTGATCCTGATCTGTTCGTAGCTGACCTAAAGGAGCAGTTGCGCACCTTGGCCAAGCAGGTTGATCAAAGATTTCCGGAGAACGGCTACGTTGATATGGATCAGTCAGGAGTAGTAATCCGCCGCCCTGAGCGCCCGAAACCTCCAGATGGCATAGAAGCAGTCGATAGCGCCATCACGGCTGAAATGAGTGAGGCGAGCATCTTGGATATCCTCACAGAGACCGAAAAATGGCTGGATCTTCACAAGTTTTTTGGCCCGCTGTCTGGGTTCGAGGCCAAGGTGGATGATCCGCGTAAGCGATTTATCACAACCTTGTTTTGCTATGGCTGTAATCTCGGGCCCGTTCAAACGGCCCGCTCGGTAAAAGGACTCAGCCGCAAACAAGTGGCCTGGCTGAATCTGAAGCATGTGACTGAACAACGCCTGGACAAGGCCATCGTCAAAGTAATAAATGCCTATAACCGGTTTTCGTTGCCGCGCTACTGGGGCAGCGGCAAAAGCGCGTCTGCTGACGGGACCAAATGGAACGTCTTCGAACAAAATCTTCTGTCCGAATACCACATTCGGTATGGCGGCTATGGTGGCATTGGTTATTACCATGTCTCCGACAAGTACATCGCGCTCTTCAGCCATTTCATTCCCTGCGGCGTCTATGAAGCGGTGTACATTCTGGATGGACTGATCTACAACCAATCAGATATCCAGCCCGATACGTTACACGGGGATACTCAAGCGCAAAGTACGCCGGTCTTCGCACTCGCGCACCTCTTGGGCATCAACCTGATGCCACGTATTCGTAACATCAAGGATTTGGTCTTCTTTCGCGCGGATCGCTCTGATCAATACGAGCATATTGGCGGTCTTTTCCGAAATACCATCGATTGGGAGCTCATTGCTCGCCACATGAAAGACATGCTGCGCGTCGTGATTTCGATTAAGGCAGGCAAGATCGCGCCGTCGACCATTCTTCGCCGCTTGGGCACGGCAAGCCGTAAAAATCGTTTGTACTACGCGTTTCGTGAGCTTGGGAGGGCAGTGCGGACCATGTTCCTGCTCAAATATATTAATGACGCTGAACTACGCAAGACGATCAATGCGGCTACGAACAAGAGCGAGGAATTCAACGATTTCGTCAAATGGTTGTTCTTCGGCGGCGACGGCATCATCGCTGAAAACATCAGGCATGAGCAACGAAAGGTTATCAAGTACAACCAGCTAGTCGCCAACATGGTTATTTTGCACAACGTCCACACCATGTCGAAGATCCTGAAGCGCCTCCAATCAAAGGGCTACCAGCTCACAGAGGAAATTCTGCGGGGAATGGCGCCGTATCGAAGGGCGCATATTAACCGCTTTGGCGAGTATCCATTGGATCTAGAAAGACAGCCAGAACCGCTCAACTACAAAATCAATTTTTCTTTTTAAATCAAGTAGTTAAGATCATTCCTGCAAAAATTTCCAGAATCCCGGCCGACCCTCTGCCCGGTCAGGAAACCTGGCCGGGCATGCGGGAGAGCGGGCCAAGAGGAGTGCCGTGCGGGCCTTCCTCTTCGACGATCCGGGCGCGAGGCTTACTGCACCTTGGCCTTGGCGCGCAGTTGTTCCTGGTAGGCCTGCAGCTTCTTCTGTTGCAGGGCTTCAGCGATCTGCGGCTTGACTTCTTCCAGGGTCGGGACCTTGGCCGGACGCACGTCTTCCAGCTGGATCACGTGCCAGCCGAACTGGGTCTGCACCGGCGTCTGGGTGATTTCACCCTTCTTCAGGGCGACCATGGCGTCGGAGAAAGGCTTGACGAAGGAAGCCGGGGTAGCCCAGTCCAGATCGCCGCCGTTGGCTGCCGAACCGGTGTCCTTGGATTGCTTGGCCAGGTCTTCGAACTTGGTACCGGCCTTGAGCTTGGCGATGATGGCTTCGGCGTCTTCCTTCTTGTCCACCAGGATGTGGCGGGCGTGGTATTCCTTGTCACCGGCCTGGGCCTTGAACTTGTCGTATTCAGCCTTGATGTCGGCGTCCGAGACCGGGTTCTTCTTCAGGTAGTCGGCGATCAGGGCGCGGATCACGATGGACTGGCGGGCCAGTTCCAGTTGGTTCTTGACGTCGGTGCTGTTGGACAGGCCCTGCTTGTCGGCTTCCTGCATCAGGATTTCACGGTTGATCAGCTCTTCCTTGATGGCACCGCGCAGCTGCGGGCTGTCGGGCTGGCCTTGCGCAGTCATCTGCTTGACCATCAGATCGGCGCGGGAAGAGGGGATCGCCTTGCCGTTCACGACGGCGAGGTTTTGTGCGAAGGCCGGGATGGAAGCGATAGCGAACAGCAGCACCAGCAGACGAGCGGGTTTGAATGTCATTGTTGAATCCTAGAAAATAAAGGAAAGAATCAAAACGGAGAAGAAAAACAGGAGGGGCTGGATAAGCAGGTGTCGGTCTTTGTTCTTGGTCTCAGTTCGTTGCCTCTGACGGGGAGAGCGCCACTATGGCCAGCGCATGAATCTCCTGCTGCATCAGGTCGGACAGGCAATCATACACCAGCCGATGACGGTTCAAACGATTTTTGCCTTCGAACAGATTGGAAACCAGGCGGATCCTGTAATGTCCTCCGCCAGAGGCGGCACCGGCATGTCCTGCATGCAGCGCCGACTCATCCTCCACCAGACAGACCGAGGGCGAGAAAGTTGCAGTCAGGCGCTCGGTCATGCGCGCCACACGGGTATCGGCGGCGCTCATTGCTCATCCTTCATGTACTTGGAGAGGAACAGGCTCTGGCCGATGATGAAGGCAAACATCAGGCCCATGCTGCCGAACATCTTGAAGTTGACCCAGGTATCGAGCGAGTAATTGAAGGCGATATACAGGTTCAGCACGCCCATGACCGCAAAGAAGACCATCCAGGCCAGGTTCAGGCGCGGCCAGATGGGTTCGGGCAGGGTGACCTGCTTTTCCATCATGACGCGGATCAGGTTCTTCTTCATGAACAGCTGCGACACCAGCAAGGCCAGGCCGAAGGCCCAGTAGAGGATGGTCGGCTTCCACTTGATGAAGGTGTCGTCACGGAAATAGATGGTGGCCCCGCCAAAGACCACGATGATGGCCAGGGACACCCACAACATGCCATCGACCTTGCGCCGGCGCAACAGCAGCCAGCCGATCTGGCCCAGCGAGGCGACGATGGCCACCGCCGTCGACAGCAGGATGGGCGCCTGGGTGGCGGTGACGGCGCCGGCCGACATGGCCCCGCCGAGGTATTGCATCACCAGATCCTGGGCAGCCGAGGGATGGCCTTCGGCCCATTTGAAGACGCCGAAAAACAGGATGACGGGGAACAGGTCGAACAGGAACTTCATCGCTTGGGCTTCTTCAGTATGTCAAAAAATCGTTGGAGGGCCGGCTTACGCCGGGTCGAAGCGCAGCGAAGCCGAATTGATGCAGTAGCGCAGTCCGGTCGGCGGCGGGCCGTCGGGGAAGACATGGCCCAGATGGGCGTCGCAGACGTTGCAGATGATCTCGGTGCGAATCATGCCATAACTGCGGTCCACTTTCTCGCGTACGTTGGCCGGATCGATGGGTTCGAAGTAGCTGGGCCAGCCGCAGCCGGAGTCGAACTTGGCATCCGAGGTGAAGAGCGGGGTGTCGCAACAGACGCAGGTATAGATGCCGGCTTCATGGTGATCCCAGTAGCGGCCGGTGAAGGCGCGCTCGGTGGCGGCTTCGCGGGTGACCTGATATTCCATCGGGTCCAGTTGGTCGCGCCATTGCGCTTCGGTCTTTTCTACACGTTTGTTCATGCTTGACTCCTTGGGGATGACGGACGGCGGGCAACGGCGGCCCGCTCAGGAAGAAAGTTTCAGAAGTGCCAAAAGTCAGGCCGGTCTCAGGAAGAGCAACTCACCTCCAGATGGCTGGCCCAGTCCGGCGGCAGGTCGGCATAGCGGTCGAATTCGGGTTGCTCGTCGAAGGGATGGCGCAGGATCTGCTGCAGGCGCGCCACTTCGCTGAAGTCTTTCTGTTGCGCCTTGTCGATGGCGACCTGGGCGAGGTAATTGCGTAGCACGTATTTGGGGTTGACCGCCTGCATTGCAAGTCGGCGGGCCTCGTCGTCGCTATCCTCGGCGCGCAGGCGCTGGCGGTATTGCGCGGCCCAGGCATCAAAGGCGGGGCGGTCGAGGATGAGATCGCGCAGCGGCTCGTCCTGCTCGGGATTGCCGATGCGCAAGTCGCCCAGGCGACGGAAGAACAGGGTGAAATCGACGTGGTTGGCTTGCAGGATGGCAAACAGGGCCTGGATCAGTTGATCGTCATCGGGCTGACGTGTGTTCAGGCCCAGCTTGGCATGCAGCAGCGCGTCGTGGCGGGCCTGGAAGATCGCCTCGTACTCGGCCAGCGCCGCCTCGGTCTGCTCCACCGAGCCGATCAGCGGCAGCATGGCCTGGCCCAGCGCGAAGCAGTTCCACTGGCCGATGCGCGGCTGCATCTGGTAGCTGTAGCGGCCCTGGCTGTCGGTATGGTTGCAGATGTGGCGTGCGTCGAAGGCTTCCATGAAGCCGAAGGGGCCGTAATCCAGCGTCAGGCCGAGGATGGACATGTTGTCCGTATTCATCACGCCGTGCATGAAGCCCACCGCCTGCCATTGCGCCATCAGGGTGGCGGTGCGGCGGGTGACTTCCCTGAGCAGGGCCTGATACGGGTTCGCTTCGGTCAGCAGCTGCGGATAGAACTGTTCCAGCACGGTATCGGCCAGGATCTTCAAGTCATCGAAGCGCTGGTTGTAGTACCAGTGTTCGAAGGAGCCGAAGCGGATGAAGCTGGGCGCCATGCGGGTGACGACGGCGGCGGTTTCCGGCGTTTCGCGCAGCACGCGCTGGTCCGAGCCGATCACGGTCAGGGCACGGGTGGTCGGGATGCCGAGCGCGGCCATGGCCTCCGAGCAGAGGAACTCACGGATCGAGGAGCGCAGCACGGCGCGGCCATCACCCATGCGCGAATAGGGCGTCTGGCCGGCCCCCTTGAGTTGCAGCTCGATGCGGCCCTGGCCGTCGGCCGCCGGCAGGTCGCCCAGGGTGATGGCACGGCCATCTCCCAACTGGCCCGCCCAGACACCGAACTGATGCCCGGAATAGACCGCCGACAGCGGCAAGGAACCCGGTGCGATCCGGTTGCCGGCAAAGACGTCGAGGAAGCTGTCATCCTCGTGAGCCGGTCGCGACAGTCCCACAGTGGCCGCTGCGGCCTCGCTGAAGCCGACCAGGTAGGGCGCGGGCAAGGGGGTGGGCTGCAGCCGGGTATGGAAAGCCGGCGGCAGTGCGGCGAAACGGTTCTCGAAGACGGGAAGCGGATAGGGTTGCGTCATGGTCAGCCTGTGGCGCGCGGCCCGAACCGGGCCGCAATCCGCTATTTTGACAGAGAAGCGCGAATCCCATAGGATCGCTCCACTTTTGCGTGCGGCCGGGCTTGGCCGGGCGCGGCAAGCTTTTCTTCCTCTTTGACACGACATCCCGGCAAGGCTGGTACTTTGGAATTCGCGCTGATCACCTTCCTCAACGGCCTGGGCTACGGCTTTTTGCTGTTCCTGCTGTCCTCGGGCCTGACCCTCATCTACAGCATGATGGGCGTGCCCAACTTCGCCCACGCCAGTTTCTACATGCTGGGCGCCTACGTGGCCTATGCGCTGGCCGGGGTCCTGGGATTCTGGTGGGCGCTGCTGCTGGCGCCGCTGCTCGTGGGCGTGGCCGGGGCGCTGGTGGAGCATTACGGCCTGCGCATCGTGCATCGCTACGGGCATGTGCCGGAATTGTTGTTCACCTTCGGCCTGTCCTATCTGGTGGTGGAACTGGTGCAGCTGGTGTGGGGACGCTCACCCGTGCCTTATCGCATTCCGCCCGAGCTGGACGGCACGCTCTTTACGCTCTATTCGACTGCCTTTCCGGTCTATCGCGGCTTCATGCTGCTGGTGGCGGCGCTCATGCTGCTGGCCTTGTGGCTGTTGCTGCGCCATACCCGCATCGGACTGGTGATCCAGGCCGCGCTGACCCATCCGCAGATGGTCGAGGCGCTGGGCCACAACGTGCCGCGCGTGTTCATGCTGGTCTTTGGCGGTGGCTGCGCACTGGCCGCGCTGGCCGGCGTCATCGGCGGCAATGCTTTCGTCACCGAACCGGGCATGGCTGCCTCGGTGGGCAGCATCATCTTCGTGGTGGTGGTGGTCGGCGGCCTGGGCTCGCTGGCCGGAGCATTCATCACTTCGCTGCTGATCGGCATGATGCAGACCTTTGCGGTGGCGCTGGATATCTCCCTGGCCAGCCTGGGCGTGCAGGTGCCGGCGGGCAGTGCCCTGGCACCGCTGGTGCGGCTGACGCTGGCACAGGTGGCGCCGGTGCTGCCCTATCTGCTGCTGGTGGCCATGCTGATCGTGCGGCCCAAGGGTCTCATGGGCCGGCGGGAGGGCTGAACGATGCGATCAAGCCTGCTTGCCTGGCTTTTGTTTGCCCTGGTGCTGCTGGCCGCCCCCCTGGTGTTCCCGCAGAGCGCGGCCTTGTCGCTGCTGTCGCAGATGGGCACGATGGTGCTGCTCTGTCTGTCCTGCAACATGCTCCTCGGTGAGGGCGGCATGCTCTCCTTTGGTCATGCGGTGTATTCCGGGCTCGGCGCCTTCGGCGCCATTGACCTCATGAATCGCATGGACGCTGGCGCGCTGGCCTTCCCGGTGACGCTGGTGCCGCTCGCAGGCGGCCTGACCGGGGCGCTCTGTGCGGTGGTTCTGGGTTATCTCACCACGCGTCGCGCCGGTACCACCTTCGCCATGATCACGCTGGGGCTGGTGGAGCTGGTCTCGGCCAGCGTACTGATGTTGCCGGAGGTCTTTGGCGGCGAGGGCGGGATTTCGGGAAACCGTGTCATCGGCCAGCCCGTGCTGGGCATCAGCTACGGACCCCAAATCCAGGTGTATTACCTGATCGCCGGCTGGCTGCTGGTCTGCACCATTGCCATCTACGCACTGCGTCATACGCCCCTGGGCCGCATCCTCAACGCCGTGCGCGACAATCCCGAGCGCGCCGCCTTCCTCGGCTACGATCCGCAGCGGGTGCGCTATCTGGCGTTGATCCTGTCGGCCTTCTTTGCGGGTGTATCGGGCGGGCTCTCGGCCATCAACTTTGAAATCGTCAGTGCCGAATACGTGGGCGCGCTGCGTTCGGGCACCATCCTGCTGTTCACCTTCATTGGCGGCACCGCCTATTTCTACGGCCCCATCCTGGGGGGCGTGGTGGGGGTGCTGTTTTCTTCCTGGCTGTCGACCTTCACGCAGGCCTGGCAGTTCTACCTCGGCGCTTTCTTCATCCTGATCGTGATGACGGCGCCGGGCGGACTGGCCAGCCTGATCGACCGCAGCTGGCGCCTGCTGCGCGGCGGTAGCCTGGATGCCCGGCAGGCGTGGCGCCTGGGCTTGTGGCTGGCTGCAGCACTGTGCACGCTGGCCGGCGTGATCCTGGCTACCGAGATGACTTACCAGGCCAGCCTGGGCAGCCTGGCCGACACAGGCGAGGGCGCTGCACCGCTGCTGCTCTGGGGCTGCGCCATCGACGTGCATGCGGCCCGACCCTGGATCATCGCCATGGCACTGATCGGCGTGGGCAGCGCGGGCTTGCTGGCCTGGCATCGCAAGGGGAGGACATGATGACGACATCTTCCCCGCTGGTGCTGCAGGGCATCCATAAAGCCTTTGGCCGCAGCGAGATTCTGCGCGGTGTCGACCTGCAATTGCAGCCCGGCGAGCGCTGCGCCCTGATCGGTCCCAATGGCGCGGGCAAGTCCAGTCTCTTTCATGTCATCTCGGGCCGCTATCGGGCCGATAGCGGCCGTGTGCTGCTGCACGGGCGCGACGTCACGCGCGAGCCGCCCCAGCGCATCCACCGCCTGGGGCTGGCACGCAGCTTCCAGATCACCAGTCTGTTCCCGCGCCTGAGCGCCTTTGAGAACGTGCGCTGTGCGCTGCTGTGGACGCTGGGTTACCGCTATGCCTTCTGGCGCCGCATCGGCCAGTTGCGCGATGCCAGCGCGCGCGCGCTGGCGGTGCTGGAACAGGTTGGTCTGGCAGCGCGCGCCGAGGTGGCGGCGGGCGAATTGAGCTACGCCGAACAGCGCGCGCTGGAACTGGCCGTGACCATGGCTGCGGATGCCTCCGTCATCCTGCTCGACGAACCCACCGCCGGCATGAGCCGCGCCGAGAGCGCGGCCATGGTGGCGCTGATCCGCGAAGTCACCGTCGGCAAGACCCTGCTGATGGTGGAGCACGACATGCAGGTCGTCTTCGGCCTGGCCGACCGCATCGCCGTCATGGACAACGGTCGCGTGATCGCCTGTGACAGTGCCGAGCGCATCCGCGCCAATGCCGACGTCCAGGCGCTGTACCTGGACCGGAGGCGCCATGGATAAGCGCCATCCCCTGCTCGCAGTGACAGGTTTGCAGGCCTGGTATGGCCAGAGCCATGTATTGCAGGCCATTTCGCTGGAGGTGCAGGCGGGCGAGATCGTCAGCATCCTGGGCCGCAACGGCGCGGGCCGCTCCACCTTGCTCAAGGCCTTGATGGGCCAGGTGCGCAGCAGCGGCGAGATCCTTTTCGAAGGACGTCCGCTGGCCGGACTGCCCACCCATGCCATCGCACGACGCGGCATCGCTTATGTACCGGAAAGTCGTGATGTCTTTCCCACCCTTACCGTGCAGCAGAACCTGCTACTGGGGCGCAAGGGCGGTCGGCCACCGGCCGATGGCTGGCGCGAGCAAGAGGTGCTGGCGCTGTTCCCGGCCCTGGCGCGGCGCCACAAGGTGGCCGCCGGCGCGCTCTCGGGTGGCGAGCAGCAGATGCTGGCGCTGGGCCGGGCGCTCATGGGCAATCCCTTGCTGCTGCTGATCGACGAACCCACCGAAGGGCTGGCGCCGCAGATGGTCGAGCAGGTGGCGCATTGCCTGGAACGGCTGCGCCAGCGCCAGGTGGCGGTGCTGCTGATCGAGCAGAAGCAGGCGCTGGCGCTGGAGATGTCGCAGCGGCTCTATGTGATGGGGCGCGGCGAGATGGTCTTCCATGGCACCCCGGCGCAACTGGCGGCGGACCAGGCGCTGCAGCAGGAATGGCTGGCGCTCTGAGACCAGCGTCGGCAAAACCAGGCAATTCTCGTGCAGTCGCGATGGTCGGGCCGGCGCGGGGCGGACACAATCTGCGCTTGACCTCTTCGGGAGACCGTCATGCTGCTCTGGCCCCTGTTGATTTGCCTCGCCATCCTGGCCGTCTACGCGGCTGACCGCGCCTGGTTGCGTCATGTGCAGCGCCAGGACCTGCCCCTGTACGATCCGCAGGGCTATCTGGAAATGACCGCCCGCATGACCGAACTCTGCCACGGCGACCGTACCCGGGTCGACCAGTTGATCGCGCGCCAGCGGCAGCGCTTTGCGCAGGCCGCGCATGCCGAGCTGGTGCGGCTGGCCATGCGGCAACTGCTGGAGCCGCAAGCGGCGCGGCAATCCTGATCTCGATGGAAGAAAAAAACGGCGGCGCGCTTGCAGCGGGCCGCCGTTGTCGCTGATGCCTTGATGCTTACTTGTTGACCAGTTTGGCCGGCAGCGTGAGCGTCAGCAGGCCGCCGACGACCAGCGAGGCCGCCAGCACATACATGCCGGCATTGGTGCTCTGGGTGGTGTCCTTGAGCCAGCCCACCAGGAAGGGGCTGACGAAGCCGGCCAGGTTGCCCAGCGAGTTGATCAGCGCGATCCCGGCCGCGGCGGCCGTACCCGACAGGAAGGCCGTCGGCAGGCTCCAGAACAGCGGCAGGGTGGTCAGGATGCCGACGCTGGCCAGGGTCAGCGAGGCCATGGCCAGCGCGGTGTTGTGGCCGTACAGGGTCGACAGCAGCAGGCCGATGCAGCCCGCGAAGGCCGGAATGGCCACGTGCCAGCGACGTTCGCGGCGGGCGTCGGCGCTGCGGGCGATGAGCACCATGGCGGCGGCCGAGAAGGCGTAAGGGATGGCCGTGAGCAAGCCCACGTTGAGAGGATCGCTCACGCCGGTAGCCTTGATGATGGTGGGCAGCCAGAAGCTCACGCCATACAGGCCCATGACGAAGCAGAAGTAGATCAGCGCGCCCAGCCAGACCCGGCCATTGGCGAACATGGCACCCAGAGACAGGTGCTCCTTCTGGCTTTCTTCGTGGCTGATGTTGGTTTCCAGCAGGCGTTTTTCCTCCTCGGTGAGCCATTCGGCATCACGGATGCGATCCTTCATGTAGAGGATGATCAGCACGCCCAGGATCAGCGAAGGAATGGCTTCCAGGATAAACATCCACTGCCAGCCGGTATGACCCCACACGCCCGGCATGGCGTGCATGATCCAGCCCGAGAGCGGGCCACCGATCACGCCCGAGAGTGCGATGCCGGTCATGAACAGTGCGGTGATCTTGCCGCGCCGGGCAGCCGGATACCAGTAGGTCAGATAGAGAATCACGCCAGGGAAGAAGCCGGCCTCGGCCACCCCCAGCAGGAAACGCATGATGTAGAACATCTCCGGCGTGGTGACATAGGCCATGGCGCCGGAGATGATGCCCCAGGTGATCATGATGCGGGCGATCCACAGGCGTGCTCCCACCTTGTGCAGGATCATGTTGCTGGGCACTTCGAAGATGAAGTAGCCCAGGAAGAAAATGCCCGCGCCCAGGCCGTAGACGGTATCGCTGAACTTGAGGTCCTGCAGCATCTGCAGTTTGGCAAAGCCAACGTTGACCCGGTCCAGGTAGGACGCCACATAGCACAGGAACAGCAGCGGCAGCAGCCGCCAGGTGACCTTGCTGTAGGTCGCGTCTTCAAAGGATGTGCCCACGCCGTCGGCGGCGGCACCTGCTTGGTAGCTCATGTCTCACTCCAGAGGTTGTTTGACGTATCGTTGTTGTACGTTGCCGGCTCTTGGTGGCCGGTACACGGTGCCCGCATTGTAGTGGCGGTGAGGGCATTGTCAAATCATTATCCTCACCGCTGGCATGAAGTTTTTTACACTGCCGACTTACACGCAGCGTCCTCCGTCGACTTCGATGCAGACGCCAGTGACGAATTGCGCTTCATCCGAGCCCAGGTAGAGGCAGGCATTGGCGATGTCCTCGGGGGTGGAGAAGCGGCCCATGGGAATGGTGGCGACGAACTTCTTGCGGTTTTCCGGGGTATCGGGCACGCCCATGAATTCGGCGAGCAGGCCGGTGGCCGAGATGACCGGGTTGACGCAGTTCACGCGGATCTTGTCGGGACCCAGTTCGGCGGCCATCGACTTGCTGGTGGTAATGACCGCGCCCTTGCTGCCGTTGTACCAGGTCAGTCCCGGACGCGGACGAATGCCGGCGGTGGAGGCGATATTGACGAAGGCGCCGCCGCCGACCTGGCGGAAATACGGCACGAAGGTCTTGGCCGAGAGGAAGATGCTTTTCACGTTGACGGCATAGACGCGGTCGAATTCGTCTTCTTCCACTTCCAGCATGGGGCGGTTGCGGTGGGTGGTGCCGGCATTGTTGACCACGATGTCGAGCTTGCCGAAGTGTTCCAGGGCACTGGCCAGCAACTGATCCATGTCGGCGCGTTTGGAGACGTCGGCCCTGGCAAAGACGGCGCGGCCACCGGCGGCCTTGATTTCTTCCACTACCCGCAGGCCACCGGCCTCACCGATATCGGCCACCACCACGGCGGCGCCTTCACGGGCGTAGACCTTGGCGATGCCTTCTCCGAAACCCGAACCGCCACCGGTGACGATGGCTACCTTGTCTTGCAAACGCATGATGTGTCTCCTTGAAAATTGCGTGTTGGATGAAGGGAAGGGGGATCAGCCGTGGCGGATGGCAATGGTCTTGAGGACCGTGAAGCCATAGAGTGCCTCGAAGCCCTTCTCGCGTCCGTGCCCGCTGGCCTTCACGCCGCCGAAGGGCAGTTCCACGCCGCCGCCGGCGCCATAGTTGTTGATGAAGACCTGGCCGCTGCGAATGGCGCGCGCCAGCCGCAGTTGGCGGCCACCGTCACGCGTCCAGACGCTGGCCACCAGGCCGTAGTCGGTGCCGTTGGCCAGGGCAATGGCCTCGGCTTCATCCTCGAAGGGCATGGCCGCCAGCACCGGACCGAAGACTTCTTCCTGCGCCAGGCGATGGCGCGGCGGGACATCGCGCAGCAGGGCCGGGGCCTGGTAGAAGCCGCCGGCCGGGGCAGCGGCGGCGATCTCGCCTTGGGCCACCAGCGCAATGCCGTCGCGCCGCGCATCCGAGAGGAAACCGGCCACGCGCTCCTGCTGGGTCTTGCGGATCAGCGGGCCACAGTCCAGGTCCATCTGCGAAGAGCCGACCTTGAGCGCAGAGAACAGTCCCGACAGACGCTCCAGCACCTGCTCATAAGCCCCGCGCTGCACCAGCAGGCGGCTGCCCGCCGAGCAGGTCTGACCGGCGTTCTGCACGATGGCATTGACCACCACCGGCAGCAGGGCCTCCATATCGGCATCCTCGAATACCACCTGCGGCGACTTGCCGCCCAGTTCCAGCGTCACGGGCGTGTGATGCTCGGCGGCCCCGCGCACGACCAGCTTGCCGACGTTGGGCGAGCCGGTGAAGGACACGTGATCCACATCCGGATGCTTGACCAGCAAGTCGCCGGCCTCGTGGCCATAACCGGTGACGATGTTCAACGTGCCCGCCGGGAAGCCGACCTCGGCGGCCAGTTCGGCCACCCGCAGAATGGACAGGCAGGCATCCTCGGCCGGCTTGACCACGCAGGTGTTGCCGGCGGCCAGTGCCCCGCCCACGCAGCGCCCGAAGATCTGCATCGGGTAGTTCCAGGGCACGATGTGAGCGGTCACGCCATGCGGCTCGCGCAAGGTCAGGACCGTATATCCGGCCTGGTAGGGAATGGTGTGGCCATGCAGCTTGTCGGCGGCACCGGCGTAGAACTCGAAGTAGCGCACGATGGCTGCGGCATCGGCGCGCGCCTGCTTCATGGGCTTGCCGCAGTCGCGGCCTTCGAGCTGGGCCAGTTCTTCCTGGTGATCTTGCAGCTTGTAGGCCAGCTTCATCAGCAGGCGGCTGCGTTCGGCGGCCGAGAGTCGCCCCCAGGGGCCTTCATAGGCAAGGCGGGCGGCTTGCACGGCCTGGTCGATATCGGCCGCATTGCCGCGGGCGATGGTCTCGAAGGTCTGGCCGTCGGAGGGATCGATGACAGGGATGCTCTCGCCGGAGGCGGGAGCGACCCAGCGATTGTCGATGAAGTGCTGCTGCATGGCGGTGGGGTCCTTGGGGTGCGGTTCACTGAAAGGGCAGGGCAACGCAGGCGGCAGGGCGGCATGCAAGGCGCGCGCAGAGAGCACCGGACCAGTGGTCCGGGCATGGCCTGGCAGGGGCGTGTCTCCTGATGTCTTGTGTTGAACTGCTGTTTTGGTGGTGATCGAATCTAAGCCGGTACGCGAAAGATGTCAAATGAATTTACTGCTTTGCTGACTGCCTGTGGCCTGCCGCTGGCGGTGAGGATGACAAATCCGCTACCATGCGCCATGTCGTTTCTGTCACCTTGCGACTGTCCTGGAGGGTCGATGCCTTTATCGAGCAAGTCTGCGCGCCCCGGCGCTTCCAATGAAATCCTGAGCCTGGCTGCGGCCGGCCTGGGACCGGTACGTCCGGAACGCTTCGCTGAACGGGTCTATGAAACCTTGTTCCATGCCATCGTCGAAGGCCGCATCGCCGTCGGCAGCAAGCTGCCCTCGGAAAATGACCTGGCCACGCTGTTCGAGGTCTCGCGCCCGGTGGTGCGGCAGGCGCTGGACCGGCTGCGTGAGGATCAACTGGTGGAGTCCCTGCGCGGCTCGGGGACCTATGTGAAGGAAAAGGTGGGACTGGCCCCGGCGCGACCGGACGGCGAACCCGAGACCCGCATCGGCCACATCATGAATGGCCTGGAACTGCGCCTGGTGCTGGAACCGGAATGCGCCTACATGGCCGCCCTGCGGCGCAACAAGCAGGATCTGGAAAAACTGGATACCTTGCTGCTCGGCTTCGAGGAAGCCAACCGCGTGGGCGGCATTGCCCACCATTACGATTTCGGGTTCCATGAAGCCATCGCCCAGGCCACCGGCAACCTGCGCTTCGTGCAGGTGATGAAGACCCTGGAATACGACGTCAGCCACGCCGTCAACATGTTGCGCCACCTGATGCACATCCCGCCCTGGAAGCGCTCGCAGGATGCCATGGACGAGCACCGCCAGATCTTCGAGCTGATCCGCCAGCAGGATGCCGAGGGTGCCCGGCGGGCCATGCGCGGCCACATCGAGAACGCCCGTACGCGCATGTTCAACAGCCGGCCTGGCTTGTAGGCCTGGTTGTCATCAAAGCTGTCAATTGAATTGACTACTCAACACTCTGGCCGGAAAATTCACCGCATGGAATTACGTCAACTGCGCTACTTCGTGGCCATCGTCGATCACGGTTCGCTCTCGCGCGCGGCGCGGGTGCTGCACATCGCCCAGCCGGCGCTGACCCAGCAGATCCGCCAGCTGGAAGACGAGATGGCGGCGCAGCTGCTGCACCGCTCGGCCCAGGGCGTGATTGCCACCGATGCCGGCAAGGTCTTCTATGAGCATGCACTGGCGATCCTCAAGCAGGTGCAGGACGCCAAGCAGGCCGTGGCGCAATCCACCGACAAACCCTCGGGCACGGTGGCGCTGGGCATTCCGCAGAGCGTGTCCAATGCGCTGGCCTTGCCGCTGTTGAACGCGGTACGCTCGATCTATCCCGAGATTACCCTGCAACTGACCGAGGAATTGACTGGCAACCTCATCACCCAGCTGAAATCAGGACGCCTGAACCTGGCCGTGCTGTTCGATGATGGCCAGCTCTCTTCCTTCGCGGCCACACCCATGATCGAGGAAGAGATGATGTACATCACCCGCGCCCGATCGCAGTACGGTGTCAAGAGCCGCAAGGGGGTGCCGCTGGCCCAGGCCATCCAGGCCCCGCTGATCCTGCCGGGACTGGCCCATGGCGTGCGACCGCGCATCGAAAACCTGGTGCGTAGCCAGGGCATGAGCCTGGATAACGTCATCGAGATCAACTCGGTGGCCATCCTCAAGTCAGCCATCCTGGCCGATATCGGGGCCACCATCCTGCCGGTGGCTCCGCTCTTGGCCGACATCGAGCGCGGCGAGATGGTGGCGCATCGCATCGCCGGAGAACAGATCTCGCGCACCCTGGTGTTGTGCGCTTCCCGCAATATCCCCCTCACCACCGCCGCCGCTGCGGTAGAAAAGCTGGTGCTGGATGTGACGGACGCACTGTGCCGCTCAGGCCAGTGGGGGCATACGCGGGTGCTGGAACGTGAATAAAACTGAATGAGGTCCCCGGTTTTTCGGTATGAAAATTCAGATTTTTTGATGAATTGCTGAAAATAACTGCCGAGCTGGCGGCATCGGTTACACTGGTGGCGACCCCGGTTGTCCTTGAGCCCCCCGCCTACAGAGGACGCCGCCGATGCGCTTGGGGGCGCATCCTCTGCATCGCTTGCCGCGATGTCATCAACACCAGCCCGCAGGGGCGAGCGAATCCGCATGAATCCTTTCACCGCCAGCATCGCGCTGGCCATCGTTCAGTTTTGCAGTGGCGTGATCATGACCGGCCTGTTCATCAGCACGCCGTCAGAACGCTTCACGCGGCTGTGGGCGTTGTCGGGGGTATTTTCGGCGCTGGGTATCTGCATCACCGTCGGGGTGTACGCGGGGCTGGCGGGCAACCTGCGTTTGCTCGGTCTGCTGGTGGGCAACACGCTGGTCTTTTCGTCGGGCATCGTGGCCTGGTGCGGCCTGCGCAGTTTCTACCAGCGCCAGTCGGGCGGCTGGCCGCATTGGCTCATCATCGTCTATGTTCTGCTCTTCGTCGCACTGCTCATCGGCGGCGCCGACTTCACCCATCGGTCCTACCTCGCCGTGGGCGGGCTGCAGCTGGTGTTCTGCCTGGTGCTGCATGAATTCTTCAAGGGGCTGTCCGGCCCGCTGGCACGGCGCTATCCGCGCTGGACCTTTGGCCGCTGGATCGGTATGGCTGCCTTGCTCATTCTCAGCGCCACTCATGTGAGCCGGCTGCTGCTTTCGCTGTCGCATCCGGAACTGTTCATGCCGCCCCAGATGCGCATGCTGGGCGTGGCCCTGATCTACCTGATTCCCATCAGTGGCACGTTGCTGCTGTCGGTGTCGCTGATGATGATCTACTTCGAACGCCTGCTGGCCGACAAGCAGCGCCTGGCCACCGAAGATGAACTGACCGGCACCCTCAACCGCCGCGAGCTGGTGCGCTGCGGCGAACAGGCCCTGGCCCAGGCGGTGCAGGGCGGGCGGGTGCTGACGCTGGCCTTCATCGACGTGGACCATTTCAAGCGCATCAACGACACCCACGGCCACCTGGTCGGCGATCGCGTACTGGCCGACATCGGTGCCTTGCTGCGTGAGCACTGTGGCCAGAGGGGCATGGTCGGGCGCTACGGCGGCGAGGAATTCTGCGCGGTCTTCCCGGACGGGGCCGAGGAAGAAGGGCGCCGGATCGCCCAGCACCTGCTGGAAACCGTGCGCAGTCACGACTTCGGCCATGGACAGACGGTCACCATCAGCGTCGGGCTGGCCGTCTTGCGGCCGGGTTGTGCCAAGAGCTGGGATGCCCTGGTGCACGAAGCCGACCAGGCCCTGTATCGCGCCAAGAGTGAAGGGCGCAATGCCTTCCGCATGGCGCTGGCGGCCTGATCGAATCACGTTGCTTCAGAAGAAATCCCGGCTGCGCGGTTGCAGCTCGCCCAGCAGATGGGTCCAGTCTTCCAGACGTCCGGCCACCAGATGGCGCACCTCGCCCTGGCACTGCCAGCTGCCATACACCCCCAGCAAGCGCGCATTCAAGACCTCGCTGCGCTGCCGCTCCAGCACGGCAGGCCAGATGATCACATTGGCCGAGCCGGTTTCATCCTCCAGCGTCATGAAGATCACACCCTTGGCCGTGCCCGGGCGCTGGCGCACCGTGACGATGCCGCAGCAGCAGGCGAACTGGCGATTCTGCAAGCCGTTGAGATCGGCCACGCTCATGAAGCGGCGCCGCCGCAGGGTCTCGCGCAGCAGCGCCAGCGGATGGCGGCGCAGGGTCAGGTTCATGGCGCGGTAGTCGTCGATGATCTGGTCGCCTTCGCCGGGCGCTTCCAATTGAACTGCATCATCTCCGCGTGGCGCCGTGCGCAGCAGGTCACGATCAGGTACTGCGCCCACGGCATGCCACAGCGCGGCGCGCCGGTGGCCGGCCAGTTCACGCAAGGCGTCGCCTGCCGCCAGGGCCTGCAGGGCGTGGCGGTCCAGCGCAGCGCGCCGGGCCAGGTCATCGACATCGGCAAAGGGCCGTTCTCTGCGGGCTTCTTCGATGCGCTGCGCCGCCTGTTCCGGCATGCCGCGCAACAGGCTCATGCCCAGCCGCACCGCAGGCCGCGCATGCCCTGTGGAATCCAGCTCCAGGATGGATTCCCAGCGACTGCGCAAGACATTGACGGGCAGCACTTTCACCCCATGCCGACGCGCATCCTGGATCAACTGCGAGGGCGAGTAGAAGCCCATGGGCTGGCTGTTGAGCAGGCCGCACAGGAAGGCTTCCGGCTCATGGCATTTGAGCCAGCTGCTGAAATAGGTCAGCAGGGCAAAGCTGGCGGCATGGCTCTCGGGGAAACCGTATTCGCCGAAACCCTCGATCTGGTTGAAGATGCTTTCGGCGAATTCGCGAGAATACCCATTGTCGGTCATGCCCAGCACCAGCCGTTCATGGTGCGGACCCATGCCGCCCTTGCGCTTCCAGGCGGCCATGGAGCGGCGCAGGTCATCGGCTTCGCTGGGCGAATAGCCGGCCGCCTCGATGGCCACATCCATCACCTGTTCCTGGAAGATCGGGATGCCCAGGGTGCGCTCCAGCACCTTCTTGATCTTGCCGCTCTTGCGGGTGTTGTCCGGGTAGTCGAAGCTGCCGCCCTCGCGCACCAGTTCACGCCGCCGCAGATAGGGGTGAACCATGCCGCCCTGGATCGGACCGGGCCGCACGATGGCCACCTGCACCACCAGGTCGTACTGGGTGCGCGGCTGCATGCGCGGCAGCATGCTCATCTGGGCCCGGCTCTCGATCTGGAATACGCCGATGGTATCGGCCTTGCAGATCATCTCGAAGGTGGCCGGGTCTTCGCGGGGGATGTCGTGCATCTGCATCACCTGCGGCAAGCCGCGCCGCAGGCTCACCAGTTCCAGCGAACGGCGCAGGGCGGTCAGCATGCCCAGTGCCAGCACGTCGACCTTGAGCAGTCTGAGCGACTCCAGGTCATCCTTGTCCCATTCGATGACGGAACGGTCTTGCATGGCTGCCTTCTGGATCGGCACCAGCCGTGACAACTGCCCGCGCGCGATCACGAAACCGCCGGTGTGCTGCGACAGATGGCGCGGGAAGCGCAGCAGCTTGCCGGTAATGCTGGCCCACAGCCCGATCTGCGGCAATTCGGGGTCCAGCCCGGCTTCGGCAAAGCGGGCCAGCAATTCTTCGCGGCTGTCGAACCAGTGCTGCGACTTGGCCACCGTATCGACAATGGCCGCATCCACCCCCAATGCCTTGCCGACCTCGCGCAAGGCCCCGCGCGGCCGGTAGCTGTGCACGGCGGCGGCCAGCGCGGCGCGGCGACGGCCGTACTTGCGGTAGATGTGCTGGATGACTTCTTCGCGGCGCTGGTGCTCGAAGTCGACATCGATGTCGGGCGGTTCCTCGCGCTTTTCGCTGATGAAGCGGGCAAACAGCAGCCGGGTGGAAGTCGGATCGACCTCGGTCACCCCCAGGCAGTAGCACACCGCCGAGTTGGCCGCCGAGCCGCGTCCCTGGCAGAGGATGCCGCGTGAACGGGCGAACTTGACCAGGTCGTAGACGGTCAGGAAATAAGCTTCATATTCCTTTTTGGCGATCAAGGACAGTTCCATCTCGATCTGTTCGCGCACCTCGCCAGGAATCCCCTGTGGATAGCGTTTGACGGCACCGGCCAGGGTTTCCTGACGCAGGTAGTCGGCCGGGCTCATGCCCAGCGGCACCAGCTCGTCAGGATATTCATATCGCAATTCCGCCAGGCTGAAATGGCAATCGGCCGCCACTGTCAGGGTCTGGGCCAGCGTCGCCGGGCTATGCACCAGCGAGAGCCGCATGCGCGGGCGCAGGTGTTGTTCGGCATTGGGGGCCAGGGCCAGTCCGCATTCCTGCACCGGCTTGCCCAGGCGGATGGCGGTGACCACGTCCTGCAGGTATTTGCGTGACCGCTGGTGCATCTGCACGTCGCCCACCGCTACCAGCGGCAGGCCATGCCGGCGCGCCGCTGCGTCCAGCGCGGCGCGGTGCAGGTCGTCCAGAGGGCGATACAGCCGCGTCATGCCGACCCAGGAACGACCGGGTGCCAGGGTGGAGAACCAGCGCAGTTGGGCATCCAGCGTCTCTTCGTTGGCCGGATAGTCCGGCACCAGGATCAGCTGGCAATCGGGCAGGGCACGCAGGTGCGACAAGGCTGGCGGGGGCTGGCTCAGATCCTCCGGTGACAGCAGGTAGCGGCCTTTCTCGGCGCGGGTGCGGGCCAGGGTGATGAGTTCGCAGAGGTTGCCATAGCCTTCGCGGTTCCTGGCCAGCGCCACCAGGGTCATGGCGGCCAGGGGATGGGCCGGATTTTCCTGGAGGGCCGTGAAACGAAAGCTGCTGCCGATGAGCAGCTTGAAATCCTTGGCCTTGCCGCGTTCGAACTGCTCAATCCAGGCGGCATGGGCGCGCACCACACCCGCCATGCTGCATTCATCGGTGATGGCCAGGGCACGGTAGCCCAGCTCGATGGCGCGTTCTACCAGTTCCTGCGCATGCGAGGCGCCGTGCAGGAAGCTGAAGTTGGTGCGGCAATACAGTTCGGCATAGTCGGGCAGAGCGGTTTGCATGCGTTTCTCCTAGCCAAACAAGCCGTGCAGGAACCACTGCGGTTCTTCATCGGACCACTCGCCGCCACGCCACTGGCGGAAGATCCAGTAATAGGCGTGGCCGGCATCGCGCGCCGTGAAGTAGTCGCGCGTCAGGGGCCGGCCTTCCCACCAGCCGGCTTCGATGCGTTCGGGCGGCGAGGTGAATTCCAGTGCACTCCGATAGAAGGGCTTGTGCTGCTGTACCCGCAGCGGCAGGGGTTCCTGCAGCAGCCACAGCGGGCGTGGCGGCAGCCGTGCCGGATCGCTGCCCAAGGGCGCGGGCAGGCTGGCGGCGGACTGCATCACGCTGCACCAGCGGTTGGCGATCTCGGGCCGGTGATCGGCGCGTGGCGCGGCCTGCTGTACCTTGTCCGCGCCCAGCCGCGCTACCAGCAGCTCCAGCAGGCGCTGGTGATCCTCGGCACTGCCGCCGGGCTCGGGGAAGAGCATCTCGCTGGCGGCTTGCCGGCTTTCCAGTTCATCGGCGGCCAGGCCCAGGGCGATGGCCGGGGCGGGCAGTAAGGAGCGGGCCAGTTTTTCCTTGACCAGGGTGTGCAGATGGTCTTCCTGCCAGGCCGGTACCGATAGCGCCACCTGCAATTCGGTAGGAGGGACCGCCTGGCGTCCGCGTTCATGTTCCAGCCACAGACGCAGTTTCTTGATGGCCAGCTGACGCGCGGCCAGCCAGCCGGCCAGTTGCGCCAGCAAACCCTGGGCATAGGCGACCAGGACGTCGGTCTGCTCGATGCGGTCCGGCAGCTCCACCCGGGCCTGGAAGCTGGGTGGAGCCACGATCCAGTCATGGACTTCGGGGGCAGCGCCATAGGCCCGGTCCAGCATGAGCAGCAGGTCCTTGCCGCAGCGGCGCTGCAATCCGGCGCGGGGCAGGCGCCGCACCTGGCCGAGCTGGCGGCAGCCCAGTCCGTGCAGCCATTCCAGATGGGGGAGCGCAGCGCTGAGCAGTACTACCGGCAGCCGGTCCAGGCGCCGTTGCAGGGATGTCGGGCCCAGGGTGCGCACGTAGCCGTAGCTTGCCAGCAGCCAGGCCCCGGTCGCCGTGACGGCGCAGGACAGGATGGCCGACAGGCCCAGCCGGGCGATGGTCACGCGGATCTTGCGGCACAAGGCGCGGATGCCGCCGAACAGGCGCAGGCTGGCGCCCACCTCCAGCAGGATGCACGCCTCTGCGGCCAGCGTGACCTGGGGCGTGTATTGCAGCAGGGCCAGGGCGGCCTGCTGCAGCGTGGTGTCTTCGCGCAAGGTGTCTCGCTCGTGCAGATGGGCCTCGGGGGCCAGCAATTGCACGCCGCCACGCCGCATCCCTTCCTGCACGCCCAGCCCCCGCGCCGGCGCTGTCAGCGCGGTCACGCGGTCGCGCTCGAAGACCACGGCGGGGGCCTCATCCAGCCAGTTCGGACGGAAGACTTCCAGCGGCAGCAGTGGCAGGTGTACGGCGATCCACAGGGGAGACATGGCGTTGCAGATTCGGTGAAGGCAGCAAAGGGAGAAACAGGCTCTGTTCGCGCAGGGGGCCGCGACGCTTGAGAAAACCGATCTCCAGTCCGTCACGCGCCGACTTGAGCGTCAGCCGCAGGGGCGCGGGTGAAGGTTCGCGGGCGCAGGACAGGGGCCGCAGCATGAAGAACAGGGTCTGCCCGGCCTGGGCCGCCCCATGCAGGCGCCGCAGCAGGTCGTGGTCGCCCTTGCGCAGGCGCGGCTGCCACATCAGCAGGGCCTGGCAACTGTCGGCCCGCAGCACCTGCTCGGCGGCCCAGCAGGCATCGGCCGCATGAGCGGCCTGCAACTGCAGCAGCCGTGCGGCCTCCACCCCCATCTGCGCCCAGCCGGGCGCATTGATCGGGTGCGGCGCCTGCAGCAGCACAATGCGCTGCGCGCGCGTCCGGTGCTGGTCACTGGTCGGTGGACGCGCCAGCACCGGGCGCAACAGGCGCAGTTCGCCGATGCCGTCCTGCGGCAACAGCAACTCGATCAATACGCCGGGTGGCCAGCCACGTTCGGGCAGTTCGGCATCGAGCGCTTCAAAACCGCTGGAGATCCCGCGCGCACCTCCTCTTGCCAGCTGGGAGGCCAGCCAGAGCGAAGGGTGGATGATTTCCGGAGTGCGAACCGGAGAGGCGGATGTCAACATGAAATGAACGGGAGGACGCTGAATGCAGGAAAAACAAATGACTGTATAAATATACAGTAAAATTTTTGAGGTGTGACAAAAACTGTCTTCACGTCATGAGCCATCAGGAAAATGAAATTTGCTTCAGGCAATCTCTGCAAATGTCATCAATCCCGAAGATCGATATCCAAAACACAAGCTCATCTTCAAGTTTTCCTACATGTCTGACGGCCATTGCTGACATGGGCTGGGGAGCTCTTCCGATAGTGAGTATCGGTGAGGCTTTTTACACTGCAGACGTGGACAAGAAGTTGGGTTGCCACCCACATGCTCGCGCAGGGCAGTAGGGCGGGTGGATGGCAAATGTCTGCTCCATTCGATCCATTCGATCATCCAAGACAAGGAGTCACACATGGCAAATTCAGAGAATCCGGGCAACAGCAATCGCGGCTTTGCCGCCATGGACAAGGAGAAACAGCGTCAGATCGCCAGCATGGGAGGCAAGGCTGCCCATGCCAAGGGGGCGGCGCATGAGTTCAGCTCGGCCGAAGCCCGGGAAGCCGGACGCAAGGGTGGCCTGAACAGCCATGGTCGCAAGAACGCTGCAGCGGCAGCGGCGGCAGCGCAGAATGGCAGTAGCGGCAACGGCGCCGCGAGCTCTGCTCCAGCGCAGATGCACCAGAGCACACCGCAAGAGGGCAATGGCGCCCTCCAGCAACCCCAGCAGTCGGACAGCACCCCGCAGCAGCAAGGCTGAAAGGAAAGAACCCGGCCGCCTCAGGCAGCGGGCGCAGTACGGTGCAGAACATCAAAAAATATCAAAAAATATCAAGAACAGGGCCCAGGCTCGTACCGTCAGTGCAAGAAGCTGATAACAAGAAAACGAAAGGCGCGGACAGCGCCTTTTTTGTTGTTTCTGCCCGCAGAGGGCCGGTTGCGCCTCAGTGCCGCGCCAGATCATCCATCATCGGCACCAGCGCCAGCAGGAACAGCCCGGCCGCCAGCGGCATGGTCGCCACGAAACCCAGGGCCTTGAAACCGAAGGCCCCGGTCACGCCCCCCAGGAAGAACATCAGCAGCAACGAGGACAGCAGCATGAACTTGCGTCGTGCGCCGGGCACGGGATCTTCCGCCATCGCTTCGCCGGGCTGGCGCGGCGCCAGGGTCCAGTAGCACATCTTGCCGATCTCGATGCCGATGTCGGTCACCAGCCCCGTGACGTGGGTGGTGCGAATCTCCGAGCGGGAGATCTTGCTGATCATGGCATTTTGCAGGCCCATCACGAAACACAACAGGGCCGCCGTGACCGGCACGAACAGCAAGCGGTGATTCTCCAGGTTGGAACCCAGGATGCCGAAGCACAGCAACAGCATCGCCTCCAGCATCAGCGGCATGGCATATTCGCTGTGCAGGCCACGGCGCCTTGCCCAGTTGATCATGACCGCCGAACAGGCCGCCCCCAGCAGGAAGGACAGCAAGGCACTGGCGCCGGCCACCAGCAGCAGGGTTTCCCCCAGCACCAGGTTGTCGGCCAGCGAGGAGACAATGCCCGACATGTGAGACGTGTATTGGCCCACCGCGAGAAAGCCCCCGGCATTGACGGCGCCGGCGATGAAGGCCAGCGAGCGCCCCAGGTGGCGGTTGGAGAGGTCGGTGCGCGCCGGGCTGGTGAGGCGGCGCAGGTAATCGATGGGCATGACGGATCCAGACGTAGAGGCAAGCACACCAGGCGGCAGCATCCCCAGGTCGCCGGTTCGTCGCGCTCACGCTGGAGAGGGAGTCGCTTGTCTTCGCCCATTCCTGCGCAGATCGACGGTGGCGTCTTGCTGCCTTTGCCTTCAGTGTTTCTTATGCTGACAAGAATACTTCTTCCTGGCCCGATGCGGTGAAGGATGCAGCAATGCCTGACCTGAGTCAGGGGGGGCGGGTGTTGTTGTCGGGGGCGATGAACAAAAAAAAGACCGCCTGGGGGAGGCGGCCTGAGGGGGAGGGATATAAGACGCCGAGGATCGGGGGAATCTTCGGAGAATTTCTGCTTATGAAAACGACTCGTGGGGATAAACCGATGGGGGATGGACTGTATTCATGACATGACGGAGGGGGACGTTCATGTCGGAATGTGAGGTCCTCGGTTTCGAGTACGTTGAAGACATGGTAGCGGTGCGCTGCAAAAAAGAGCATCGGACAGTGCCCAATTAATGCGTAGGAAAACGCCTACACCGCAAGCGCTCCCATGCCGCCCAAAGCCGCACCGGCTCTAGCCATGGCCGATATTGACCTGGTGCATGTCGGCATTGCGCACCTCCGGCAGTTCGTAGTCGCCAGATGGCGACACTTGCGGCGCCGGACGCACCGGCGCTGCCGGCAGCGAAATTTCCGCCAGCGGTGATTTCAGCCGCTGCGCAAAAAGCGCTCATCGATTCTTACATCGGTCATTGGCGCTGTCTGATGCAAGCCGTTCCACTTCATGACTAAAGTGAAAGCATGACGGCCCGGCCCGGCGCGGGTCGCAAGCAGATTTCTCATCCATCCAGTAAAGGAGCCCTTCATGCAGCCTATCCAGATCCTTCATCCTCGCCTGCAAGCCCGTACCGGTCGTCGCCTGATCGGCGCCGGCGTCCTGATGCTGGCCGGTGCCGCCCTGTCCTTGAACGCCGTCGCCGAATCGGTCAACAGCAAGGATAAAAGCTTCATGACCAATGCCGCCGAGGCAGGCCATGCCGAAATCGAAGCCAGCAAGATCGCGCTGGAAAAAAGCAGCAACCAGGCCGTCAAGGACTACGCCCAGAAGATGATCGACCAGCACACCACGGTCGATGAACAGCTCAAGCAACTGGCTTCCAGCAAGGATGTCACCTTGCCCACCGAACCCAGCATGGCCCAGCGCGCCAAGATCGCCATCCTGGACAAGCTCTCGGGCCATACCTTCGACAAGCGCTATGCCAGCATGATCGGCGTATCCGCCCATGAGGATGCGGTCAAGCTGTTCCAGAAGTCCTCCAAGCAAGCGCAAGACCCGGATGTGAAGAACTTCGCCACCAAGACCCTCCCGGGACTGCAGGAACACCTGAAAATGGGCCGCGAACTGAAGCAGAGCATGGATGCCGCCAAGAAACAAGCGAATGAATGAGTGACATCTTCTTCAGTCAACCGTGCGTCGCAATGAAATAAAACTTCCTTTGCGACGCTGATCGACTAAGCTGAAGGCAGCCCTGCTTCCGTCCCTTCGTCATGACGTCCCCCACGCCCCGTGCGCCCTGGAGACTTGCCATGAAACACTTCGCCAGATCTGTCCAAGAGCAGCAAGCCGGTCATTTCATGCCGCGTGTCGCCAAGCTGGACAAGCACAAATATGTCGCCTACATCGATACCCGGATCGATGAACTCTGGCACATGGATCTGCACGACCTGGGCACACAACCGGTGCGCATCTGCAAGAAGCGCAAGGCGGCAGAGAAGGCCGCCCTGGCCTTGCTGGCCGAGGCCATGCACAGGTACCAGGGAGAACAGACAAGGTAGCTCGCCCACGCCGACCAGCCTGCGGGCAGGCATTCCAGATGGTCTTGGTGCCGTCCGGCTCGAACCGGGCGGCCTTGCTGTTTCTACGGCATCCGGATTTCAGCCAATTCCTTCACGCTGCATGGTCTGGCTTCATGCGAAATCCGGCGCCAGCCCAAAAAAATCGAGGGGAGCGCCCCTCGATTTTAATTTTCCTTCATATCGCCTTGAAACCGCCCTCAGCCGTCACTTTGCGCCGATTCTCCATGGGCCACGGCAAAGGCTTCATTTTCATGATCGGGCGGCGCGGCGGGAGCACGGCCCTTGTCGGACAGTTGCGGCTTGCCGCTTGCCGTTGAGGCAGAAGCGTCCGTGGCATTGCCGACGGGCTGCTGGCGCTGTTCACGGCGCTGCTGCTCATCCAGCAGTTTCATGAATTCATTGTTGAAGGCTGCAATATCGGCGGGTTTGCGCGAGGAGACAAAGTTTTCGTCCCGCACCACCTCCTGGTCGACCCATTGGCCGCCGGCATTCTTGAAGTCGTCCTGCAGGCTGGGCCAACTGGTGACCGTGCGGCCCTTGGCGATACCAGCCGAAATCAGCAGCCAGCCGCCGTGGCAGATGGAGGCGATGGGCTTTTCCGCGTCGTTGGCGGCGCGCACGAAATTACGCGCCTCGGGCAAGAGGCGCATGGCGTCGCCGTTGACCACGCCACCGGGCAGGAGCACGGCGGAATAATCGGCCGGGTTGGCCGCATCCAGGCGCCCGTCCACACTGACGACCTCGCCCTTGTCGACATGCTTGAAGCCTTGGATGCTGTCCCTCTTGTCGGAGAGGATGTGGACGGTGGCACCGGCAGCCTCCAGGGCCTTCTTGGGTTCCAGCAATTCGGCCTGCTCGAAGCCGTCGGTCACCAGGACGGCGACTTTCAACTGGTTGTAGCGATTGCTCATCATGCTTCTCCCTTCAAAAAAGAAAGGCGGCCGGCATGCACCGGCCGCCCCTGCAAATGGGACGGGCGGACAGGAATCAGCCCGCTTTGGGTGTGTTCTGCTTGACCCGGTGGCTATTCTGATGGTCGTCCCTGGCCTTTTCCATCTCGGGTGCCTTCTCGATGCGGGTGATGTTGGAGGTGGCTACCGGATCACTGCCAGGAAAGCTCATCTCATTGGCTTCATCCAGGGCCACTTCGGACGGGGTGTCGTACTGGTTGGGACGATGATTCTTGTCGGATTTGCTTGCGCTCATGCTGTTCTCCTTCTGTTCTGATGGACAGGGCCGAGCTCTGCATCAGTGGGTGCGGCCCGTGAAAGACAGCTTACTGCGTGCGCCTTTGCCTCCCTATAAGCGGGCGGCGCAACCGTACGTAAGAATGCGCGAGGCGGCCGGGACTCAGGGCCAGGGTGCCGGGGTGACCTCCTCGAATTGCCCCGGCTGTGCACTGGCTGCGGGAATGCCGTCGGGTTTGCGGCCCGGGTGCAGCATGCTGCCGGTAATCAGTTCCAGCTCGCGTTCGGCGGCGATGAAGGCACTGTGCTGCAGCGGCTGATCGGTCACCGGCCAGTGCGCCATGGCCCAGCGCTTGTAGTCCTCGAAGCGGGCGCGTAGTTGCGCTGCGTATTGCTCTCGTTGCTGTTCGATGGCGTTCATGCTCATCCTCCCTGCATGGCAATGAGGCTTTCCTTGACCTTGGCCAGGCCGAACCGCCAGATTTGCTCCATCTTGATGTGCGGCATGACCGGCAGTTCCGACGGATCGATGAACACATCCAGTACTGCCGGGCCGGGCGCGGCCAGCAATTGCTGCAGGCTTTCCTGCAACTGCTCGGGCGTGCGGGCGGTAAAGCCCTGGCCGCCGCAGGCGCGGGCGAAGGCGGCGAAGTCGGCATTGGGGAATTCTGAACCTTCGAAGGCGGGCAGGCCGGCTTCTTCCATCTCCAGATGCACCAGGCCCCATTCGCGGTTGTTGAAGACAATCACCTTCACCGGCAATCTGTGCTCCACGCTGGTCATGAATTCGCCCAGCAGCATGGTGAAGCCGCCATCACCCACGGCCACGATCACCTGCCGTTCACGGTCCAGGGCCTGGATGCCGTTGGCCTGGCCCAGGGAAGTGCCGACCGCTGCATTGTTGAACGAGGCCAGCAGGCGTTGCTGGCCACGCTGGCGGATCCAGTTGCCGCACCAGAGCGTGACCACGCCGGTATCGATGACGAAGCGGGCATCGTCCTCGGCCAGGTCGCTCACGGCACGGGCCACGCTTTGCGGTTTGATCTTCTTGTGATGGCGCTTGATCTCGGCGGCGTTATCGAGCTTGCTGTTCCAGCGTTCGCGGTCGGCATTGGTCTTTTGCAGGAAACTGCCATCGGTCTTGCCCTCGACCTGCTCCAGCAAGGCCCGCACGGCCGGACCGACCGAGCCGGTGATGCCCAGCGTGACCGGGGCGCGGCGACCCAGCACGAAACTGCGTTCGTCGATCTGGATTACCTTGGAGCGGGTGGGCAGGAATTCCGAATAGGGATAGTCCGAGCCCAGCATCAGCATCACCTCGGCCGCATGCAGGGCATCGGTGCCGGGCGCGCCACCGATGAGGCCGACGCCTCCGATCCAGTGCGGATGGTCGTACGCCACCAGGTCCTTGCCCCGGAAAGTGTGCATGACCGGCGCCTGCAACTTGCTTGCCAGCGCCAGCACCTGGTCGATGGCACCCCGGCAGCCATGGCCGGCAAAGATGGCGACCGATCCGGCGGCATTGATCAGTTCTGCGGCGGCGGCAATGTCGGCGGGCGGCGGTGCCAGTTCACTGCGCTCGCGCAGCGTAGCAATACTGGGCACGGTGCCGCTGAGCCTGGCGCCGATGATGTCTGCAGGAATGTTCAGGTGTGCTACGCCGCGTTGCGCATAGGCCTGGGCAATGGCCTGATGGAACACGGCTGGCGCCTGTTCTGCACTGGTGACGACCTGGCTGTAGGCGGCGACGTCACGGAACAGCATGTCGGGTGAATTTTCCTGCAGATAATCGGTGCCGCGCCGCGCTGCCGGCACGCCTCCCGAGATGGCCAGTACCGGCGCGTGGTCCTTGCGGGCTTCGTAAAGTCCGGCGACCAGATGGTTGGCACCGGGGCCGGTGGTGCCGCAGCAGACGGCCAGGCGGCCGGTCAGTTTGGCCTGTCCGGCGGCGGCCAGGGCGGCACCTTCCTCGTGGCGTACACCGATCCATTCGATACGCTTGTCGCGACGGATGGCGTCGGTCAGAGGATTCAAGGCATCACCGACAACACCGAAGATCTGGCGTACGCCGATGTCGTAGAGGGTGTCGATGAGGATGTCTGCAACGGTGGCGGGCATGGCGACTCCATGAAGAGGAAAGAGGACGGAATCGCCCAAGAGTAAGTCCAGGCAGGCCCCGCCCAGTATCGGCAAGAGCGGTAAATCCTTGTAGGAGAAGACCCGTGGCGGCGCTGCCAGGCGGCAATGTCCTACACGATCTTCATCTTCCTGCCGACTGTGGTGGCAGAGGGTCGACTTCATAATCCACTTCAACTTGAGGGGCCGGCCGATCCGGACCGTCTGCAACCTGACAGAGTACGCCCCACCCGCCGTGACATGAACAACAAGAAGGATTTGGCCAGTGCCATGAATACCATCCGCCACCGCACCTCACTGACCCAGCTGTTGACCCACCCCCTGCAGGCCGCGATGCCGGCCCTGATGCCGCAGGCGCCAGCCGCTCAGCCGCGCAAGCTGCCTGCCGCCCTGGTGGAGCGCCTGCTGGAGCAGGAAGGGCAGCGCGGCCTGCGCCATCTCGATCTGCCCTGTGCCACTTTCAACGCCCCTCAGCCGGCAGCGCATCGCGCGGCCACCTTCAGCTATCCGCTGCACATCGACCGTGCCAGCATTGACGCCTTGCCCGCCGCCTGCGGTGTCTACATCCTGCGCGGTGTGGATGACGAGGCCCTGTACGTGGGACGCAGCGTCAATCTGCGCAGCCGCGTGCTGGCTCATCTGCACAGTCACGAGGAACAGTACCTGATCGGCCGCACGCGCCGTATCGAATGCCGTCGTACGGCCGGTGAGCTGGGCGCGGCCCTGCTGGAGAACTGCCTGCTGCACGATCTGCGTCCTTCCCACAACAAGAAGCCGCGCACCAGGCGTGGCCTGTTCACGCTGCGGCTCAGTCCTGCGGGCCAGCCCTGGGTGGCGCAGGTGGATGAGCGCCACTTCAGTCGGGCCGAGAACCTCTTCGGCATCTATACCAGCGAGCGCGCCGCCCGGGAAGCGTTGAACAAGCTGGTCGAGCGCCACGGTCTGTGCTCCATCGTGACGGGGCTGGAACAGGCCGATGGCATCGGCATGGCCTGCTTCGGTCGTCAGATCCGTCGCTGCCGGGGCGCCTGCACCGGGGAGGAATCCCATGAACAGCACCAGCATCGCCTGATGCAGGCGCTGGAAGACTTGCGCATCCTGCCCTGGCCTTACGCCGGTCCGATGGGACTGGTGGAGCAGGGCGATGGCTGGCAGCAGCTGCATGTTATCGATCATTGGCGTTATCTTGGGTCGCTGGACCGTGACCATCGGCAACTGATCCGCCGTCCGGCCGCCAGCCTCAAGGGTTTTGACCTGGAAAGCTACAAGCTGGTCATTCAGCCTTACCTGCTGGGGCAGCTGGAATTGCGTCCGCTGCCGGGCCTGCCGCTGGCGCAGAGTTGAAGCAGGTCTGTGCCGGGCCGGGTGTCTCCTGCGGGCGGGCCTGGTCGGCTGTTCTGGACCCCGTCTGTTTGAATTCCACCGTTTTTCTGCGTTTTCTCCATTCGATCTGATGCAACGACGACTTCCTCATCCTGTAGCGGCTATCCTGCTGCTTGCTCCTCTTGGCTTGAACCTGGCCCATGCAGCCGATACCGGCTTCTGCAACGCTGAGCAGACGCTGGACAAGGACCGGCTCGCCGCCACCCTGATCCGTACCTATCCGGTGAGCACGGCCTATTTATCGGTTGGCCAGGATCCGGCCCCGTTGAACTCGCCGCGTGCCCTGGTGGCCTGGTTGTTGCAAAAGCGCGCCATGGAGAAGTCTGGGGGGCAGGGCTGCCAGGGCGACAGCTGCAACGTTGACCATATGGCTGCGGATGTACAGGCGCTGCTCGACGGCAAGGATGCGCGCTTCCAGCCCAGTGGTCGCAGTGATGTGGTGGCTTTTTTCCGGGACAACAGCCGCGTGGCGCTGCGTTGTGAAGGGACGGGTGCGGTACCGACGCTGGCGAATGCAGAGACGGCCTTGCGCATGGGCGTGGCGCCGGTGGCGGTGCCTACCCCGGCGGCTGGTCCTGCAACGCCACCGGCTAACGGGACTGGCGGTCCGGCACAGCCGGCCGGCTGGATGGATCGTGTGCGGATTCGGGGCAATCCTGACCAGCTTTCCATCGACCATCGGGACAAGGCTGGCTTCTCCTCGGTCGACCGCGCGCGGGTGGCGCTGGCCAATGACGATGTAGCGCAATCACGCACCAATGACGTGGTGGTTTTTGCCGGCTATGCGCTGGACAAGCGCCCCCTGGGGACGCCCGGCAGCACCTATGAGGCGGTGCCTTATGTCGGGTTCAAGCAGAACCGGGTGACCAACTATGACAGTGGCAGTGCCGAGATCACCACGACGCGCACCAGCCAGGTAGGGATGCTGTCGGCCTTCCACTTTGCCCATGCTGATACGGCCAATACCGAGGACCTGACGGCGCGTCCCGATTACCTGGTCAACAGTACCGACGGCAGCCGGCTGCTGACGGTCAACTTCACGTTGACACCGGTGCGTCCCGGCGTGCTCAACGATTTCCTGCGCTGGAACAATGGGTTGGCCTTCAAGCCCATCCTGATTGGTCAGAGCCGCAATGGTATCTACATCAACCGGGGCGATGCGGATGTGGTTGACCAGCATCGCGACTTCATTCGCCTGGGGGCGCAGGCGGGGTTCACGCTGTCTTCCACCAATCCGGCCTTGCCGTTTGATTTCACCACGACCTATACCGGGTTGAAGGCCTTGCAGGGCAATCGCAGCATTCATTACTGGAAGTCGGTGCTGACTTACAACTTCAACCAGAACGTGGGCCTGAGCCTGGATTATTCGAATGGCTTGCTGCCCGATAGCGGGGATGCGGAGCGCAAGTGGGGGTTGGGGGTGTCGAGCAAGTTCTGATTAGCGGAGGCAGCAGTGACGGGGGCGGCGCGCTGTCGCGTTGCTTAATCGCATCCTGCACCAAGCCCGTAGAGCATCCATTTTCCTTGGTCGAGTCGGAGACTGCGGCTTTGCACGCAGGCTTCGTTGACGAAGAACATCACCTCAATTTGCTCATCGGTGACGGTTGTGGTGACTTGCCAGGCTTCACCGGCTTTCATCAGGTGATCGAGCAGTTCGTCGTCAACTTGAAGTACTTCTTGTAGGTCCTCTTGGCCGCTTCCACTGTATTCGGCGTTGACGTTGGGCGTGACATGCTGCTTGAGATAGGCCTTGCGGGCGGGAGTTTTGCTTGCGCAGAGCAAGGTCTCGATCAATTCATGCGCCTCGTGCGGTAGTTCGCGGCGCAGCTCGGAACGCTCAGGCGCTGTGCAGGCATTTTGATACGTTGTGCCTTGCACTTCCAGCGGTGGGAATGACTGTTCGAGTTTTGTTGCGCTTGCAAGGAGCAGGGCCGTGGCGATGCCTAAAACCGTAGCCATGATCAGTAGAGCAGTTCTTTTCATGAAGGAAAGGCTGATTCAAAACATGGATTGATCATCGTTGCGCAACACCAGGAAACCGAAATCCGAGCTGCCTTGGAATCCGATTTGAGGTGATTGGGAATTTATGCGCTGACAGAGCTGAAGTCGTACTAGTTCGACTGCTTTCCGGGAAATGCGGGACAAGTTTCCAAATCAAGATTCATGTCGTAAATCACGTCGACCACCTTTCCTGTCGTCAGGTCCACGATATCGTGATCCACTATCGCTGTTTTGTGATTCCTGCTGAAGGCCGCTTCGTAGGGGCCCCTCGTTCTCGTGAAATGATTGATCGGCTTTCTCTTTTTTAGATCAATGACGTAAACCTTATTAACGGGCGGGGCACCTATCCGTGCTTTACTTAGATATTGTCCCCATGCAATGGCACGGGTTCTTGAACAGTTGACGGCCCAGTCGCTCACTCGGATACCGAGCGGAATTGAAACTGTACGTGTTCCTGCTTTGAACGCGAATCCATTTGCTCCGCCGCGGAACGAATTGCGAAGTTCAATGTTCGAGGCGCTGATCGGATCTGGAAATAAGAAAAACATTGAACTCATTTCATAAATAGGGTCTGTTAACTTTTTGTCGTGCGTGTTAACTTCTTCGTATGGCGCGAAGAGAAGAAC